>NZ_JAAORM010000004.1 GCF_017695965.1 Prochlorococcus marinus CUG1416 | reverse complement strand
CTCACCAACCGACTAAAAAAGATGTACGGTTTGATATACAAACATATACGGATAGAGGACCAACAATTAAATATGAAAATGGATAAAATGCTTAGGAATAATCAATAGTGAGAATAGGTTCTTTTCTAATTAACTTCCTATTTTATTTTTGGGATCAGTAATAAAAATAATTAATTTAAGGACTAGATTTGCAGGTAGATTTAAAGGCTTCAATAGTAGTAAAGCCATGCCCTGAGTTACATTAAAACCTTTGTTTTTCAATCTGCTTAACTCTCTAAATATCTACAAATAAATTCAAAGTTTTCGTAGTCCATAGTTATTGTTTTAAATCTATCTGTTTCTATTTTTCTATTACCAAAATTCTGCAATTCAACTTTAATAGATGGATGTTTTATTGAGTAAGAGGGAGTAAAGCCAATACGCTTAGCACGTTTATGCAAATCCTTTTTCAGTCGAGGATCGCAGCCACAAAATAAAATAGTTGGTCTAGAAGAATTCCCAATTGAAGCTTCAGTAATTCTTTGTTCTAAATCGGATGCAATATTTTCGAGAACTTTCATTCAATTAACTAGGTAGTTGATGTGTAGGCGGTGCATGAAACTGTCTTTTCTTTCTTTTTGATCTCTTATAAACCGCAAAAAATCCTAAAAATACTAAAGGAATGAGCAAACTTTCTACAAATACAGGGAAATTAATCATAGAAGTTATAAATATATACATTCATATAGTGCGATATAAACGCAAAAAAAGCCAAAATAACACTTCTATGATTGACAGTAGATCTAAGGATAAGAAGAAAAAGATTGCTGATGTTTACTTGAAAAAGTTATTAAACCAAAAAATACCCATGTGACGCTTCGCCTTTGCCCTTTTCAACTTCATGGGAACCCTTTTCCACTCTCTATACCACTGGCGATCATCAAGCCATCTAATTAGAGGCCAATTAATGAGTATGGATACAATCAGAACTGCATAAGCAGAAAATCTTCCTGAATTAATAACGAATAGAAGAGTCGGAGGTGCAGACATAATTATGGCTGTAAGACAAGCTCTTCTAGGGGACATCTTTGTTCTCATAAATAGATCTTATCAATTTTTAGTGCTTATCCCTTTATTTAAAGTCAATTCTTGAGTGCCTTTCATACAGTCTCCCGTTGGATAGCTGATAACCTTTTTTGAAATTGCACCAATACCAATAGCTATTAAACCAATACCCAATATTGCTTTTGATCTTTTACTTGAAAGCAGAGATTTCATTGTAATTAATGTTTGTTTTTATCATAGGAATTATTTGGATTATTTTGTATATTTCATAATCATTTTGAGCGATATCACTCGGCAAGGTTATGCAAGGTATAGCAGAATCTTGCTCAAAGCTCGCTCAGTCTCATTAATCTAAAATGTAACCAATAAAAAAGACAGGCTGGGAAACCTGTCTATAACTTGGATTCTAAGAGTCGGGGAGACAGGATTCGAACCTGCGACCTAGTGCTCCCAAAGCACTAACACGCAATTAGTGAGACTCTGTGATCTCAGCTATAACTTTAATCATAGACTGCATAAGACTGCACGAGACTGCACACTTTTGCCTAAGTAAGGTTATATTTCTACGGATTTGCGTAGAATAAAAGAGGAGCACTCGGACGCTTTTTGGCAGAAACTAACTCTTGGGAAAAAGTATTTAGAAGAGCAATTAAAGTCTCTGTTGGAACTGGTTGGACAGTTCAACCAGATAGGGGGAATATTCGTGTTTTATATGGAACAAAAGCAACAGGATTCCTATCAATTAACCTCCCATACAAATGGCAGGAAGATCAATGGGTTGAGGCTTTGAAACTGATAGAAACTGCTGCTGGCACTTATGAAAACTACAAATCCAATATTTCTTTAAAGGCTGCTTTTGATATCTCTCAGAAAACATCATCTAAATTTGAGCTGAATTGGGATAAGGCTCTTGAAAATTACAGAAACTCTAATAAACACACTATCCAAGAAAATACGTGGAAAAGGAAGCATCTTCCTGTAATTAAAGCCATTTTATTTTACGTAAACAGATCAAAGGCAAGACCTCAAAATGGTAAAAGATTATGGGATAAAGTCAGTAATGAATATCAACATGGTAAAAATTTAGAAAAAAAAGGATGGCCTAAAGGGACAACCATGCGAAGACATATGAGATTAGCTTTTAATAGATTTTTAAATTGGTGCGTTGAGAGAGAAGACTTTCCATCATATTGGAGACCTCCAGTTTTTAATAAATCTGAAGAAGAGGTAACCACAGAAAAGAGAGTTGGGTATCCATTAACAGATTCCCAGATAGGAAGATTGATTGATTCTTTTGCGGATAATGAGTATGCAGCAAAATGGCAATTCGCAACTCAGCTTTGTGCCGTATATGGATTGAGGCCTGAAGAACTTAGATATTTAGTTCTCAAAAATAATAAAAAAGAACTTTGGACTACTTATAAGAAATCGAATTCAAAGATAAATGGAAGAAGGTTATTTCCTTTGTTTGTTTTAGATATAGATGGAAACCCTTTTGATTGGTGCCTTACCTTGCATCAAAGATATGCTGCTGGAGAACTTCTTCCCCAAATATCAAAAGGACAAGGTGCAGATAGGTTAGGGAAACAGTTAAGAGATAGAAGTCCTAAGAATGTTTGGTTGTCAATTTGCAAGGAAGCTGAAATTGAAGGGCAAGAATGTACACCTTATTCTTTCAGGCATAGATACGCTTATGTTGCTCATAATAGGATCAATAAAAATGGAACTTATAGATCACCAAAGCAAATAGCTGATGCAATGGGACATGATCTGGAAACACATTTGAAAAGCTATTCAAGATTCAATACAAAAGAGTTGGAGAATGCTTTTGATTTTGTTGAAGAAAGATTAGAAACAATAGTAGAAAAAAAAAGTGAAAATTAAAATCTTTTATAATTTATGATTTTTCTGAATCATCAATCAAATCAAAGTTCTGAGGTATATACAAGAATATTTTATTGCTTATTTCTTTTATTTTTCCTTTAAGTCCATAAACACCTCCATAAACCATATCGATAAATCTTTGTTGATCTTTATTTGTAATAGAGGATGTATCACAGAGAATAAGGATATTTTGATTAATAAGTTCCATGATTTTTCCGAATTCATTTGAAAATATTTAAATGAGATTTAAAGCTGCTTTAAACTAAATAATCTATAAAAAAAGAGTAGAAATATTTTTTATTATGCATCCAAGCAAAGTAATCAAAGATCCAAAAATTAATGATACTTATTACGATCCAGATGTTGATAAGCTTTATCAATACGTAAAAATTGGTGACTTTCCGCCAGAATGGGTAGTGACAAATATAGATGAAGATGACGACTATTATTATGCTTCGATGGGATATTAGTTTTAATATCTATTATTAAATTCAATAAATTTGTCTCTTTAAAATTATGTGTGAGGAAGATTAAAGAGACAATCTAAATTTAGATAAAAGGGTTTAAGGGAAAATTAAAAAGGAAATAAGATTTAATGAAAAAAATAATAATTCAATGTAAATTAATTATGAAATAATTACATCAAATAAATTTGATTATATAAAATTAATTTGTTGGGTTTTCAAATGACTATTAAAGATCATAAAAGTTTGCAGGGCTCAAAGATTCTTCTTGTAGAGGATGATAAGAGTATTAGGCTGACAGTTAGTGAATCATTGAAAAGCGAAGGTTTTGAAGTTTTAACTTTTAAAGACGGTTTAAGTGCTTCAGATTTTATTGGCGAAAATACTAAAAATGATGTTGACCTTATAATTCTCGATTTAATGTTACCAGGGTTAAATGGATTAGAGTTATGCAGAAAAATAAGAAATGAAGAAAATTATACGCCCATATTAATTTTGAGTGCCAAAGATAATGAGTCAGACCGGGTTCTTGGATTAGAGGTTGGTGCTGATGATTATTTAACAAAACCTTTTGGTTTAAATGAATTAATTGCCAGATCAAGAGCATTAATAAGAAGATCTAAACGTAATAAAAAATATATAGAAAAAACGCAATCTATCATCGAGTTTAATCATATAAAAATGTTTTTAGAAGAATGCAGAGTAACTTCTTTTGATAGGGAAATAACTTTATCTCCAAAAGAATTTAAATTATTAGAGTTATTTATGAAAAGTCCAAAAAGAGTATGGTCAAGGGATTTAATTCTGGAAAAAATATGGGAATTTGACTTTATTGGTGATACTAAAACAGTAGATGTTCATGTTAGATGGCTTAGAGAGAAATTAGAAGAAGATCCCTCAGCGCCAAAACTTCTGAAAACTGTAAGAGGTTTTGGATATAAGTTTGGATGAGAATGAAAACACTACAACAGGTATTAACTTTCTTTTATGAGAAATGGAAAACCAAGGTTAAAGGATTTTCAAAAAATAATAAAAATATTGAATTAACTAAAAATAAGAACCAACAAATTTTTGATTTTCCATTTGATAAAGTTAAACCACAGCAACTTTTATCTTGGTTAGATTATTCATCTCAAGGATGGATTATTTTGTCATCTGATCTAACAATAAAATTTATCAATCAGAAAGGTTTATCTCTCATTAAGTTTATTAAATATAAGGATGTTATTGGAAAAGCAATTAATGATATTAATGAGCTTGAAGTACTAAGAAATAAGATTTTATATTCAAGAAAAAAAGATTTCCCAATCAGCCTAGATTGCACTATTTCGGGGGAACCCATTTCTGTAAATATTGTTAGAGCAAGGAAAAAAAATTATTTAATATTGTTGGAGAGTAAATTATCAATTGAATCCATAAAAAAAAGACAGAATCAATTAATCAACGATGTGTCTCATGAACTGAAAACACCTCTTACATCTCTTATTTTGATAGGCGAAAGACTGGAATCAGTAGTATCAAAGAAAGATAGATATCTCGTTAAAAGACTTAAGAAAGAATCTAAAAGATTAAGAAAAATGGTTGAAGAAACTTTAGAACTTTCTAAGCTAGAAAGTAGCGAGGCTTTTAATAAAAATAAAAAAATATCTATTTCAGATTTAGTGATGGAATCTTGGCAAACCTTAAAACCACTTGCAGAAAAAAAAGATATAAAAATAAATCTACTGATACCAACAAAATATTTTATATCTGCAGATATTGAAAATTTAAAAAGAGCTTTTATAAATATTTTGGATAATGCTATTCGTTATTCCCCAGCTAATGAAGAAATTCAAATTGAAATTTTTAAAAGAGATAGCTCGGTTGTTATGAGAGTTAGGGATAAAGGTATTGGATTAGAAGAAAATGAATTTAATGATATTTTTTCTCGTTTTTATAGAGGTGATCCATCAAGGACTAAATTCAAGAAAAGTGGAAGTGGTTTAGGTCTTTCAATAACAAAAAAAATAATCAATAACAATAAAGGTTTTATAAAGGCTTTTAATCATAAGGATGGTGGAGCAATTTTTGAAACTATCTTTCCATGTCTCGATAAAGATTTATAGGATGGTAAGAAAAAAAGGGCTCCATTATGGAGCCCAATATTTTTATTCTTCTAGCGATTTTGTTAAAAGTTAGAAAGAAAATGATACGAATGCACCAGCTCCAGTTGTGTCATCAGTACCACTTACCGTCTCAGCAATGTATACAAAAGGAGTAATACTCATGCCGTCATTTAATGGATATTCGTAAGAAAGATCATATGCATAAATTTCTTCAGCATCATCTACGATTGGTCCATTTGTTCCAGCATTAAGACTTAGAGTACCTTCACCTACTTCTGTACTAATACCAATAGCCCATTGTGATTTATTATCACCAGTTTTTGGGTCAGTTAGTTCAATACCGCCACTAATGGTTGCAGGCAACTCTTCAGGACTATAATAGCCAACTAGACCAGTATAAGTCGCTGTTTCTTTGTCAGAATAAGCGACTGTAAAACCATAGTTGTCTCTCTCGTAACCAAGAGCAATACCATAGTAATCAGCACCCTCTTCAGTAAATATACCTTTAGTAGTTTCACCATCGTTTGCAGATGTACCCAGGCCGATTTCCCATCCATCTCCAAATCCTCTTGAAGTACTAAATGAAATATCACCACCTAAATCAACAGAGTTTCCAGCACCACAATCTCCTAAATTATCAACCATGTTGTTCATTGAACAAGCATTAGGCCAAGTCTTAGATGCATCCATTGATTCACCAACTGCAACCTTCCATTCACCTAGTGGGAAAGTGTAGTTAACGTCAGAGACCTTAAGGGTGTCATCGTTACCCGAACCCCAGTCTAAACCAACCTTATCAGCACCCACACCAACACCTGTTGCATTGCCAGTTTCAATTTCGATGTTTAATTTATCTTCACCTGTGAAACTAGTATTTAGGTCTACTTCATAGAAGTATTCCATCATAACTTTATCGTTGGCAGGAGTTGCAGAATCAGTTGCACCTATTAAGAACCCTACTGAACCACTCATAGTAGTGGTTTCAGAAAAACTACCAGCTTCTATTGTATTTACACGAGCTTCAAGGCCGTCCACTCTTCCTTTCATAATTGCCAACTCAGAACCAAGCTCATCACTTAACCTGTCTATTGCAGCTCCGTTCATTAAGCCTTCACCACCTACAATTAGATTATTTAATTCAGCAGCAGCTTCTAAACGAGAGACTGAATTTCCATTGAATTTTGGACTATTTGTAAGATCCTTTAATGAATCGTAAGCCCAATCTCCTGGGAATAAAGTATCTGATTTAAAATCGCCTAAAGATACTAAATCATTAGAATTTGAATAATCACTAAGATCTGTTGAATTGATCTCAGCTGCGTTTATTGCGAAACCTGATGCCAAAGAAATTAAGGCAGGAGCAGCAATTAATTTTTGAAAAAGTTTCATGAACCTCAACACGTAAAAATGGATATAAATCCATATTTATGAGAACGGATTAAGGTTAAGAAACGGGTAAGAAATAAAGTCAAAAAGAAAGATTTAAATAGACCTTAAACTACCCTTAAATTAAATAAAAAAATGTCTATATATTTCGATAATTTTTTTTCCAAAAGTTAAAAATTAACACATATTTATTTTTATATATTTTAAAACCCATACGAAAAAAGCTCTAATCAAGATTTAGTTTAAGAGAGGGTTAAGAACTAATTAATTAAAAGATAAACTTTTAATTTAGAGAGTATTTGTGTTCAAATTAAGTGCTATAAAGATGTTGTCTTTCGTTAATTCATGAAATCAATGAACATAGCTAAGAAAGCTTTGGTCTTTACTTCTGTAGTTGCCATTGCTGCTGGTACAAGTGTTCCTGGTACAAGTGTTTCTGCTAGAACAAGATTAAGTGGTGCTGGAGCATCATTTCCTGCCAAAATCTATACTCGATGGTTTTTTGATCTAGCAAAATCTGGCGGCCCAAGAGTTAATTATCAAGCTGTTGGTTCTGGTTCTGGAAGAAAAGCATTTATTGATCAGACTGTAAACTTTGGTGCTTCTGATGATCCCATGAAAGATAAAGATATAGCAAAAGTTACCAGAGGATTAGTACAGATACCTATGGTTGGTGGAACTATTGCATTTGGTTATAACTACGACTGCAATTTAAAACTGTCCCAAGAGAAAGCAGTACAAGTTGCTATGGGAATGATTAAAGATTGGAAAGAATTAGGTTGTAAACCAGGGAAATTGACTTGGACTCATCGTTCTGATGGATCAGGTACAACAAAAGCTTTCACAAACTCTATGGAAGCGTTTTCAAAAACCTGGACATTAGGGACAGGTAAGTCTGTGAAATGGCCGGCAGGTGTTGGTGCAAAAGGTAATTCTGGTGTCGCTGGAGTTATACAAAACACTCCTGGTGCAATTGGTTATGTTAACCAGTCTTATATAAAAGGTAATGTTAAGGCCGCTGCACTCCAAAATCTTTCTGGAGAATATGTAAAGCCTACAGTTGAAGCAGGAGCAAAAGCTCTTAATGGTATTACTTTAGATGAAAATCTTGCTGGTAAGAACCCTAATCCAACGGCAAAAGGAGCGTACCCTATCGCTTCATTGACATGGATACTCGCCTATGAAGAAGGTAATGGTAGAAACACTAAAGCTATCAAACAAGCCTTTAATACATTGTTAAGTGATGAGTATCAAGATAAAGCTCCATCACTTGGATTTGTTCCTTTGAAAGGCGATATTCTTGAGAAATCAAGAGCTGCTGTAAAAAGAATCGGTAAATAAACCGTAAGACAATACTTAAAAGGAGGAATTTATTTCCTCCTTTTTTTATGCAAACAAATATTTTGACAAGCCTAATATTAAAGAAAAAAGAATAAGTATGTATGTTGGAACTATTTTTAAAAAAGATAATAGTGTGGAGATTAAAACTATAAAAATAGAGCTAATTAAAAAGTATTTTGATGAAAAACTATCTTCAATTAAATTAAAGCCAGAAAAAATAACTGCTCCTGGAATTGTATTGATTACTCCTTCGATAAAATAATTAACAGATTTAATTCTGTTTTTTATGAAGCCTTTCCCAAAAACAAAAATCAAAATAAAACTTGGTAAAAATATTGCAAACGTTGATATTAATGAATACTTTAAAGCCTCATTAATACCTCCAATTGAAAAACCTGCTTTATATCCAATAAAACTTGTAGTTAATAAGACAGGACCAGGTGTTATCTGGCCAATCATTATGCCATCAATAAATTCATCATTTGTTAACCATCCTTGCGAGATAACATAATCACTCATTAGAGGAATAATTACTAATCCGCCTCCAAATATAAAAAGTCCCGATTTCAAGAAGAAAAAAAACAGATTAAGATAATTTATTAAAAACTTTGAGTTTAAAGAATCCTTCAAAAAATTATAGAACTTAAAAATATCTAAAAAGAGTGTACTACTCAAAAATGAGGTTGTTGAAAATATAGATAAAGGGACCAAGCTATAAAAAATATCTTTGAATTTCTTTAAAAATATATTTATCAATCCTGCAATAGTAAGTATTGTAATTAGTGGAAATTGAATACTATTATATTTGGCAAATATAAGTAGAAATAATATTGAGCTAGAGAATAATATTCGATCAAACTTTAATCTTTTTTTTAATAGAACTAATGAGAATGAAAAAATTATTCCTGCAATAATAGGAGGATTAAAATAAATTAAATCACTTAGAAATTTTGATCCAGAATAAATTTGCCAAAAAAAGCTAAGAACTAATACCGAAATGAATCCTGGGATAATGAAACATATACCGGATATCAATCCACCAAGATAACCATTAATTTTAAGACCTATATATATTGCTAATTGAGTGGATATTGGCCCTGGAAGCAATTGACATAAACCAATACCTTTTTCAAAAGATTGGGTAGAGATTAGTTTTTTATTATTTATAAGTTCATCTTCGAATAAAGAAATATGAGCATATGGTCCTCCAAAACTGAAAATACCAATTTTTAGAAAAATTTTTGCAAGTTCAATTAAGGATATTTTTGCCATTTAAATACTCTAATTTCTAAAAATTAGTTTTTATGGTGATGATAAGCTTTGTTTGATTGATGGTAATTTAAGACTCGAAATCCAAGATAATAATATTAGAAGTGATGAAAAATAAAGACAATATTGAAGACCAATACTCGGATTTCTCCCAATCATAAATAGTAAGCCAGATAGTAATGTTCCAACTAGTCTTCCAGCAGCATTTGCCATGTAATAGAAGCCAACATTTAAACTGACTTTTTCATTATCAGAGTAGGCCAAAATCATATAAGAATGTGTGGAGGAATTCATTGCAAAAACAAATCCAAAAATAGTAAGTCCTAAAATTATTGCTATCGATGGAGAACTTTCTCTCCATAATGCGACTCCTATCAAAGATGGTATGACCATTAATACGGCACTCCAAAATTGGATAGCTTTACGATCTGGACTTTCTTTCTGGCCCCACATCTTTCTAATTGCTGGAGCCGAAGCCTGAACAATTCCATAACCTATTACCCAGGCCCCAAGAAATAATCCTATTTCCATGTAGTCCCAACCAAATGCCATATCTAGGAATACTGGAAGAGCTACAACAAACCAAACATCTCTTGCTCCAAAAAGAAAGAATCTTGCTGCTGAAAGAATATTTATTGCATTTGATTTTGAAAAAAGATCATTAAAAGCTGGTTTGGTTTTCATCTTACCAATTTCTCTAGGCAAAATTAATGTCAATAAAAAGGCTATGCAGAGTCCAAAACCCATAATTCCTACAGCATTATTGAATCCAAATAACTTATATAAAAGTCCACCCAAGAAGAACCCAACTCCCTTAAGAGCATTTTTAGATCCAGTTAAAATAGCAACCCATTTAAAAAGTTGTTTTTGGCCAGTATCATTGCCATTACTTGTTTCTGGAACAACTGTCTTAACAGCACTTTTAGCACTCATTTTGTTTAAATCTTTTGCTATCCCACTGACTGCTTGAGCAACCATAACGTATACGACACTAAATATTACTGGCCAATCCTCCTTAACTGGAATAAGCATGAAAAGAGCAATGATTTGAAGGATAGTCCCAATCCATAAAGTAAGCCTTAAACCATATCTTGCTCCTATCCAACCACCATATAAATTAGTAATTATTCCAAAAAACTCATAAAAAAGGAAAAGTAAAGCAATTTGTAGAGTTGTGTAACCTAGCTCATGAAAGTGACCAACAACTAATAATCTTAATGCGCCGTCAGTAAGCGTGAACGCCCAATAGTTAGCTGTTACAACACTATATTGTTGAATATTAGATAACTTCATAAAGACATAAATTAAATATCTTTTTTGATTACGTATTCAGTAAGATCTGCAAGTCTGCAGCTGTAACCCCACTCGTTGTCATACCAAGCGTATATCTTTAATAAATTTGAATTAACAACCATCGTCGATAAACTATCAACTATTGAACTTCTAGAGTCATTTACATAATCTGCAGAAACTAAAGGTCTTTCTTCGTAGCCAAGAATTCCTTTTAAATAAGTTTCTGAAGCTTCCTTAAGTGCCATATTTACTTGTTCAGTTTTCACTTCTTTATTTAATTCAAAAACTGCATCTGTTAAAGAACCATTAAGTAGAGGAACTCTGACTGCATGTCCATTTAATTTTCCTTTTAATTCTGGAAAGATCTCAGCGATAGCTTTAGCAGACCCAGTGGTAGTAGGTATTAAACTTTGCATACATCCTCTTGCTCTCCTCAAATCACTTTTATAAAAATCTACAGGAACTTGAGTGTTCGTGACATCGTGAATAGTTGTAATAGCACCATGTTTAATTGAAAAATTTTCATTAATTACCTTTACTATCGGAGCTAAACAATTTGTAGTGCAGGATGCTGCAGTTACTAATTTATGTTTGGAAGGGTCATAAAGACTTTGATTTATGCCATAAACAACATTAAGTGATTCAGCTCCTGCAACAATTCCCTTAACTGGACAAGCTACTATTACTCTTTTCATCCCTAGAGATTCAAAATAGGGATTTAGTTTTTCTGGCTTTTTATTCTTTCCTGTACATTCCAAAATAATATCTACAGAAGATTTTTCCCAAGGAACATCAAGGTAATTTTTAAAAGATGTGTAAGCTAATTTCTTTCCATCAATTATTATTTCTTTTTCTTTAACCTTTATATCTTTAACCCATCTGCCATGGACTGAATCAAATTCGAGTAGATGTGCAGCAGCATTCGAATCTCCTGCTATCTCATTTAAGTGAGTTATTTCTATATCAGCTCTATCCCATAATGCTCTGAAAACTAATCTGCCAATTCTTCCAAAACCATTAATTCCAATTTTCATAACTTTGAAATTTTCTATTGAAATTATACATCAAAATAATTTGATGTATCAAGATGTTTTGATTAATGAAATCTTTTTTATTTAAGCTATATTTAGGAAAATCTAATTAATTTAAAATTGTTAAAAGATATTAGCAAAGTAAAAAAAGAAAATATATCTAAGTTGATGGTTTCATTTTCTGATCCTTTTAGGCTAGAAATAATTGACCTAATGATGGATGGAGAAGTTTGTGTTTGCGATATTATGAAATTAACTAAGTTATCTCAATCAAGAATTTCATATCACATAAAAATTTTGAAGGAAGCTGGTCTTATCTCTGATAGACAAGAAGGTAGATGGGTCTACTACAGCCTAAATAAAGAGTCTCTCTTTTTGATCAAGGAATGGATAACTTCTTTGACAGATCATTCCTCGCATAGAAAACGTTCCTGCGAATAAGTTATACGTTAGATTTTATTAATTAACTTCTGATTCCCTGTCATAAGTCATTCCTGATTGTTCCATCCACTCAGCTTTAGTCT
Source organism: Prochlorococcus marinus CUG1416 (assembly GCF_017695965.1). NCBI lineage: Bacteria > Bacillati > Cyanobacteriota > Cyanophyceae > Synechococcales > Prochlorococcaceae > Prochlorococcus > Prochlorococcus marinus. The sequence continues at coordinate 134,221 of NZ_JAAORM010000004.1, read as the reverse complement.
TGCAATGAGAAAGCAATCTTTAACAGGCAAGAATCAAAAAGATTTAACTCAGATTTTTCACATAAAAGGCTTAAAGGTTTTACTTTAAAACCGAAAGTATATGTACTAACTTTTGCTTCATTGATGATAACTTGTATGTTTATCCCCACAATTTTTACATCAAGAAATTTAGTTAATGTAAATCAAATAAATGATTATCTGACTTTAAGTATTATTGATGATTTTTAAATAAAATGAAACGCTTACTACTTGCACCGCATGATAATATTATTTCTTCTATATTGAATATTTTCTCTAATTTTATTGGCTAAAGTTGGACGATTTGGTGGCTCTAATATTAAATAAACTCTTCCTGATTTTTCTAAAAAAACATAGTCTTCTAATAAATCTCTTTTAAGAAGTCGATAGATTGTTTTGGTGGATTTATAACCTAATTTTTTGGCTGCATAGCTAATAGTAAAGGCTTCAATTTCGAATGATTTTGGTTTCATCTTACAAAATTTACATTTGGTGAGATTCACTGCTATGCAATTATTCTAGTCCATTTATATGAGTAAGAGATTGTAAAAGTGTGTCTAATTTTTTAACCCTTCACCTAGTAGATTTTTGGGGTCCGAAATTACCCACCCGCTTACTCTAGAAAGGACCCAAAAGATAATAGTATCAGTTCCTTTTTTCATAAATAATTTCGAAAATTTTTTATTAAAGGTGCCTAATGTGTCTATACATCTTATGTATCTGAAGTGTCCAATGTCTTGTAAGGATCAGACCGTTTAGTCACCTAAGACATCTAGTCAGTTAAGACAGTTGTTGGTGATATTTTAAAAACTACGCATCTACCTTTATCAGTTCTTCTGGTTTCACTAATTAATAAACCCTTTCGTTCTAATGCCCTTAATGACCTAAGAGCAGACCTATCACCAATCCTTAAAGCATTTTTAATATCACCAGAAGTTACTTCTTGAGGTCTTCTATCTTTTACCTCTTCAAATACCTCAGCTTGACTGTCTTGTAATCTTGCGATTTTCTCTTTTTCCTTCTGCTTTTCTATAACATCAGTTGCATTTCCCTCCGTTTCAAAACCATATTGAGTTTGCAAAATTATTGCCTCTAAAGACATTCCTCTACCTTCAGTTTCAAGAAGTATTCTTTTATCCTGACGATTTTCGTCTCTATTAAACCATTTTAAATTTATAACTTGAGATACTGCAGCGGGAAGAGCAGTTGAACCCCTTGAAGCCATCACAGCACCAGACCCTAAACTTTTTTTGCCACTGTGGTGAATGACAATTGTAGTTACTCCAAAAGGAGCGACAACCTCTTGAAGATCTCCAATAGGTCCAGCAAAACTTGCGTCAGCTTCTTTAACTCCAAGAGGTGCAACAACTTTTGAGTAACTATCTATCAACAATAAACACCCTTCATGCTTACTAACCAACTCTCCAATACGAGACAATCCAGAGTCATCAAGATGTAATGATTCGTTTTGAGTAAATAAGCCAACTATTGGATTTAATAATTTCCATTTATCTTTTCCTATTCGTTCTGCGAGTCCAAATCTATTTAGAAGTGGTAACCACCTTGACCTAGGCATGTCAGTCCCCACAATAAAAACTGGAGGACACTTTCCGATGAACTTTTTGCCCAAATAGGAATCTTCAACGCCTCGACTCCATTTGCCAATCAAGTCAATAACTAAAGTAGTTTTTCCAACTTTAGGAGAAGCAATAAGAAGGTTTGTATCTGATTTCATTATTAAATCCTCGACTAGCCAAACCTCTTGTGGTGCATTTATTTCCATGTCTGGAGCAAGCATTGTTACAAGTCCTTTAGATCGTTTACGACCTTCCCAAATCTTTGCTCTGATTTCACTATCTCTGAGATTTAAGCCAAGATTTTTTGCTTTATCCCTTAAGTAAACTATTCTGTCTTTTGATTGAATTTCACAATCACTTTTAAAAAAGGTATCTACTTCATCGTCAAATGAAATTAACCTTTCAGTAATTGTTTTTGCTTCCCTTTTCTTATATTTAGTTTGCCTATTAGCTGGCTTTTGAATACTTGTTCTTTTATAAGTTTTATACAAAGTGCCAAAAGGACTAATGGCGTATTCGTCTGAGCCGAATTTTTTAGTTTTTTCTTTAGCTATTATTTTTTGTGTTTCTGGATCTTTTTTGTTGTTACTCATTACTTAACCTCCCTTGAAACAAGGTCTTTAAGCATTTTTTTGCTATATCGAGTTCCTTTCTTCTTTTCTTGTCCTTCCTTTGTATGCAGGAGTAGGGCTTCTCTACATTTTTCTAAGTTGTAAATACATTTCCCTTTTTCTTGTCCATTACCTATCCGATAAAAACAAGTTCCTGCTTCAAATACATTGGAAGCTTTAAGTTTATAGATAGTACGTTCTGAACAATATAGTTGCTCTGCTAAATCCTCTAAAGGAAGCCAAGTTGATAACGCCATGATCTGAGAAAAAACATTTGATTTTTTGTTTAATCTGCAGACCCTCCCCAGAAACTACGTCTCACTCTTAGAGCTCCATCTATAAATCCGCTTTTCAAGAAGGGCAACCATGCTTGCTTCGTAGCGGTAGTGGAAGGGGGTTGGCGGAGGTTTCTTCGTAAACATTGCCTATTAAGGTTGATCACGCCCTTATATATAAGGGAACGAAAAGTCACTCGCTGCAATCCGATTGATCATAATATAGTCCCCTATTGCCTGTATTCAACATTTAATTGCACATATATCCTCCAACTTCCGTAGAAGTTTTTGTTAATTTCCATAAATATCTACGGAATTTTCTACGGATTTTTGAGACTCACTTTTTGGTATTGCTGAGATCTATTGCTATAACTATCGGGGCGACAGGATTCGAACCTGCGACCTAGTGCTCCCAAAGCACTCCGCTATTTGTTTGAGATTAATCAATATTTCCTTGCTATAACTAGAGTTTATATAAGTGGGTGGAATGTGTTTGAGTCTCAATCTATCACAAAGTACATACTCCTATATACTAAGTATGTAACCTTAGCGCTCCCCCTAGCGCTCCCCACTACGACATAGTGCCCATTAATAAGTAGGTCGTACATAAATAAAAATTATTTAAAGATAAATATTATTCTTTATCTCTAGAATTTCTCTCAATAGCTAATACTGCAGAAGATAGAGATGCAGAAGCAATTACAGCCAAGCCATATCCCATGACAAATGGTGAAACAATTGCTCTTCCTCTTTTTAAGGAATTTCTATTGTCTACATCATCTAGATATTGATCATATTTTTTCTCCTGTTGCTTCTTTTGAAAACTTAGAGTTTTTTGTTCTTTCATAAACGGTTCTTTATAAACTTCATACCCTTCATATTCTTGAGATGCCTTTTCTAAGAAATCTTCTTTATAAACTTGATAGTTATCATATTGACTTGATCCAACTCCACTTATAAAGTTTTCTTGATATTTGAGATATTGGTTCTTAAGATTTTTATACTCTCTAGTTGATCTTTCAGGCATAGAAATTTCTTTATTAAGTAGCCATTCGTCAAAAGAGAGGAGGGTCTCTGAGCTACTGGCATTATCTTTTATCCATTCATCAAAAGATAATAATTGATTTTGTTCTTTTCCTTTTTGATCTTTCCATTCTTCGTAAGTGAGCATCTCTGCTGTTACGTTGGATATTTTTTCAGAAGTGATGATTTTATCTTTTCCAATAAATCTTTTTTTACTTTTAGCATTCTCTAGGGTGTTACCTTCAACGAATAATATAATCCCAGTCAATAATGCTATAAAACCACTAACACCAACAATATTCCAAAAATGTCTTCCGACTCTGAATAAGAATTTCTTTTCAAAGATATTTGCTATTTTCATTTTTAAATAATAATTATAAGAATTGTCGCACAAACTTTATTTTTTAAAAGCCTGGATTTAACTTGGTTGTAATAACCAAATTCTTTTGAATATTAAATTCATAACAATTTTATTTATTGGATTAATTTCGTCTTTTATTGGCGAAATTAAAGCTGAAGATATTTGTTATTTTTCAAACCCAAAAGAATACAAAAAATGTTTTAACAAAAAGTCTTCTTTAAAAAGGCAAGCAAAGTATCCTTTAGTTACTTATAGCGATGGTTGGGATATTAAGTGGATAAGTGGAAATGGAGTTAATGGCCCTCATGCAACTCCAGGTGCGATTTTTAAAATTATTGAGTTAAATGCTCCTAATAGTAAACAATTAAAAATTACTATCGGTGATAAAAGAACTAACATCATGGGCATAACAAGAAAAGCTCCATTTATTTCGGCAAAACAGGATATTCAAATTGATTCAGAAGATATTTTGTCTTGGAATACAGCACAACCTGAGTATGAGGTATTCAATAAACTTTCTTATTTAAATGATTATGGTGATAAGAAAGATTTAAATTTTCGTAATTTTAATTTCAGTCCCAAAAAAAGAAGACTGGAATTTATGAATCAATTTTTCACTAAATTATCAGGGCTAAAAAAAGGGGAAAATAGAGAGATTGATTCTGTAATACTTAATAAAATGAATAGACATATGAAAGAACTAGAAATAATGCGTTCAATAATTAAAGTTGCATCAACAGAAAAAGATTGTTTTATTGCAAAGCAAAGTAAATTCCCAGAACTTACAGAAAAATATAAAAAACTTTATAAGACCGTTAATCCCCTAAGATCAAAATTAGATTTGCCACCTAATGCAGACCTGAAACCTATTTGTAGTTAGTAATGATAATTAAATTAAAAAATTTGTTTTTAATTGGAACCCTGTCGCTGATTGCTGTGGGAATCAAGGCTAATGAAGTATGTAATTACTCTAATGATAAGGATTATAAAATTTGCAAAAGAAATAACTCTTCAATAACAATCCCCTCATATCCGTTCGATTTAAAAGGTGGTGGAGAAATGAGAAAATATATGATTTATCTTTGGGAAAAAGACTATAACTTCTGTGATGACTTAGTAAAAAAAGGATTAGGTTTTAATAGGATTAATATTGAATCAAAAAAAGGGAAGGAATTAATTGTTTCAAAGGGTACTTTTAAGAATCTATCAGCTGATATTAATGTCAACAAAAAAGAAAATATTCCATATGAACATATTATTAAATGGACAAAAAAAGATTTTTCTTGTTGGGAATGGCCACACGTTAAATATTCAATATCGTATTTAGATGAAAATTATAAAATTAAAGATTTATTCTTCTCCACAGGACCACGTACTGAAAAAGACTTAATGATATCTGGTTTATTAGAAAATATAAGTAAATTAAAAAATGATGAATCCAGAACAGTTAATGCGGCCATTAATTTAAAGCTCAATAACAAAGAAAAGGAATTAGAAATTATTAAATCAATAATTAGAACTTCAGATGAAAAGGAAAATTGTTTGTTAGTAGAAAATCTAAAATATCCTCTATTAGTTTCTAGGTATAAGGAATTATCACAAAATATCAATCCCTTAAGAGCAAGATTAGATTTACCACAATCATCTAATTTGAAACCTATTTGTGAATAAGAAAGGCACAAAGTAGATCAAAGTATTTCTATCTAGCGCTCCCTCTAGCGCTCCTTTCTCAACTTGAGACAGCAATTAATAAAAAAGCGAGTTGGGAGACTCGCTAGTATAACTTGGTTTTTAAGAGTCGGGGCGACAGGATTCGAACCTGCGACCTAGTGCTCCCAAAGCACCAGCAAGATTGAAGCTATAACTGAGACTTATGTTGCTAACAGTACTTTTAGAGAAATAAGTGTGGTCTAATTCGGACTGACTTGACATGATTTGCGTGAGTTTTGCGTGAATTATGTATTAGCTGAGACTTGATGCTATAACTAATCGGGGCGATACGATTTGAACGTACAACCTAGTGCGCCCAAAGCACTATATTTGAAAAAGATTTTTAGTTTGAATACCAGAAAATAAATTATAAAAATTTCTGATTTGCTAATCATATTAATATTTTGTGCAGATTAAGATAAAAATTATATTTTTTTCATTAAGTAAAGAACAAAAATTGAGTTTACATTTATATGATTTTGATATGACTCAAACTATAAATACATTTAAAATAAATTTTCTAAATCTCAATGGTAAATATTTTTTATTTATAGTGCTATTGCTTCCTTTTTTGATATCTGCCTGTAGGACAGTTGAAATAGAATCTTTTAATTCGGATAGGATTTTTACGCATTTATATCAGATCTTTCTTCTACCTGAAAATTCATTGCTAATTTTATCTTGGAATATTTTTTGGAAATTAACAATATTTCTTTCTATAGTTTTTACGATAACATTATTTGAATTTAATATTCAAAAACATTTAGATAAAAGAGAGTATAATCTTCCAAGCCTTTCACGAATTAAAAAATCTCAAGGATACAAATATGCTGATGTTTGGTATCTCATTATTACTTTAATTGTTGGTCAGTTCCCTTTAATATCAGTATTTTTATCTCTTGGTACCTTTAACCTTTTTAATGGTCTAGAAAAAAACTTCCATTCTTTTTATCAAAGTTATATACCATTTGAATCAACAGAAATAGTTGGTTCACTTGGAATTATTTTCGCAATCTTATTATTTGATTTAGCAGTTTACATAAGACATAGGTTACAACATAAAATATCTTGGCTCTGGGATTTTCATGAATTTCATCATTCTCCCACCGAGATGACGATAATAAGTAAAAATAGAGAAAGTACTTTTGAGAGGATTTTTACTAAGCCTTTAACTTTACCAATCACAGTTCTCCACTATTTACTTATTAAAGAAAACATAGCCAGTGGAAATTTAATCCCATTAATTATTTATTTCCTCTGGATAGTGATTTCTATTTTTGGAGATTTTCTTGGCCATAGTTCAATTGCAATAATTTATCCTAAACCCTTATCCTATATTTTTATGAGCCCTGGATTACATCTATTACATCACTCCTCAAACCCATCTCATTACGACTGTAATTTTTGTATGGGGACAACAATATTTGATAGGTTGTTTGGTACTTATTTAGATGAATCGCATCTAAAAGATATAGATAGTTTTGGTGTGAAAAATACTGAATACAATAAATACCATCCTTTATTTAGTTTTACATTACTGCCTTTAATTAAAGTTTATAGAAGGTTTATAGCTTTAAGGTAATCTAAAAAAAGTATTCATTAGGATAAATTTATTTTAATTTTGGGCACTTTTTGGGCACTCTACTTTTTAGGTTGAATTATGTATTAGCTGAGACTTACTGCTATAACTGATCGGGGCGATACGATTTGAACCTGAGACCTAGTGCTCCCAAAGCACAAAAGATGTTTTTTAAGAGATTTGTAAGAACTATTGGTATTAAGGAGTTTTTATATAATTCCTGTTCTATTTTTGAGTCAAAAAAGTCTCCTGATATTGCTTGTAATAGCATGATATTAGTCAGGAGGGGCTCTTTAACAAACTTGTGTTACTAGGAACTTAGGGCTCAATTTTTTTTGAGCAAATAATAATAATATTTTCAAACTTGTAGATAATTTAAATTTTTTAATATATAAATTTATAAACTGTATTAAATAGAAATTTCGAAAAATTATTTTATACAAACAACTAAAATGAACATGATTTCCAAGAATTTTTTAAAAACTTTATCAGGTCTAGGATTCTGTTTTATTGCATCTTTACTTAGTTCAACGAATAAAGTATCCGCAAATGCATGTCCCACCAATCCAAGTAGTTCATATTTTAATAGTAATCCTAGTTGCTACATAACTCCTGATGCCTATAAAATTACTGTTTATGAAATGGGCTTATGCACTTCCGATCCGTTGGGGACTACAACAGTAGCAGAGAATGGTGATGTAACGACTGATTATGCAATAAATGAAAGCTCTTGTTCTGCAACTTTTATAAATGAAAATGGAGTTACACTTGATCTCGCAGGTGGAGCTGCCCAGACCCTCACAGGAGGTACTAATTTAAGACCACCAACTGGAAGCTATGGACATGCTTATATAAAAATTAAAAATGTTTTTGGATTAAAAGGTTCTTATACCTTGGGTGGTACTACTTACTACTCAAAAGGTGTCCTACAAAGTGGAGTAGAAAACGGTGTTTCAGATACTGATGAATCCAATTATGAAGAATGGGAGGAAAAATTAGTAGATTTTGATAAAGGGAGCTCATGTGAACCAGTGGAAAGTAATAGATTAATGGCTGCTTCCGAAACCTTTAGTACTGGAGTTACTGGCACAATGAAAGCATTGTTAGCTTCTGAAAGTGGGGGTACTTATACAGGGACTACCCAAGCCAACTGCGGAGATTCAACAAGAATATTTGGAGTGTTTTCACCAACAAATGATGTTGTAATTTCTGAACAAACTCAAGGTTTAGAGGTGTCTTTTACAATTACAGATAGAGGAGTATCTGTATTTGGTGGAAATAATCCATATGTCGTTGAGTTTGGAAGTGGCCCATTCACTCCAAGATTTCAAACCTTTTAAAATCTTTCAAAATATTTGAGGGGCAAAAGGAGCCCAATAGGTGCAAGTAATAGCAAGCTATAGCTCAGGACGGGCTACTGGAGGGGTGAATCTAAATATGAGACTGCTTACAAAATAAAAAAGAAAGCTTGGGAATGCTATCTATGACTTGGTTTTTAAGAGTCGGGGCGACAGGATTCGAACCTGCGACCTAGTGCTCCCAAAGCAACCGTACAGATTTAGTGATATAAAGAGGTTTCAGTTGTAACAATAGATATAGCCTAAATTAAATAATCCGCTAAGTGTCGAATTGTTCGTCTAAAGTTGACTTTTTTACACGTTTTTTACACAATACATGTAATCAATGACCTGGTGCTCTATGCCAGTTAAATCAAAAACTGAATCATGGGTTCAAACCTTTAGAGAACAGTTAAAGTCTTTTATGGCTCCTAAAGCTGCTTGGTATGTTCAGGAGAGTAGAGGAAAAATTAGATTATTAGTAAAAGAGGATGGAAAGACTCAAACTTTAACTCTGGAGAATGATTGGTCGCTTAAAGGAGCAACTGAATCAATAAAAAGAATATCTCTTATATATAAAAATTTTTATTCAGATTTAGGAAATAGATCATTAGAGAAATCAGCAACCGTTGTTCATAAATCCTCTTCTAATAGTGAGATAGATTTTAAAGAATTATTTATTGAATTTAGAGCCTTTTGCCCATCCGCTTCTGAAGAAACATGGAATAAATCCTATGTCCCCGTGCTCCATATAGCCCAAGAATTATTAGAAAGATCGCAAAAGAAGCCACAAAACGGAGAAGAATTAATGACATATTCCCTAAAGAAATGGGAAATGGGTAGTAGATCGAGACAAATTGCTAGAAGAGCATTACAAAAATTTCTAGATTGGGCAATTTTGAGAGGAAAATTACCGAGACAATATGCACCTGTTCAAATGAAGGAAACTTTGAAAAAGAAACGCATAGGTTATGCACTTAGAGAAGATCAGATACTGCAATTAATAGCTTCTGAAAAAGATCCTAGATGGCAATTTAATTTTCAATTATTGGCAGTTTATGGATTGCGTCCAGAGGAACTTCGTTTTCTTGTCATTAAAGATGGAATTAGAGGGAAAGAGTTGTGGACTACTTACGAAAAATCTATGGGAGGAACTAAAGGACAAAAAACTGAACCTAGAAAATTAGCTCCTTTATTGATTAAAGATGGAAAAGGTTTTATTAATTGGAACTTACAAGAAAGACTAGAAAAAGATGAAGCATTAGCTCCTATAGGTAAGGAAGGTAAAGCAAGTGACGCATTAAAGACAAGATTATCTAGGAATCCTGTTTGGAATAAATTTAAAAAACAAGCAGAAAAACAAAAAGAAGTATTAGTTCCTTATGCCTTCCGTCATAGATATGCAAAGATAGCTCATTCAAGAAGCGTTGAAATGAATTTATCAATTAAAGATATTGCATTTGTAATGGGTCATACAGTGGAAGTTCATCAGCAAAATTATGCAAGATTTATGCCTGAAGATACCCATGCAAAGTTTGAAAAACAGTTAGCGGCTTAATTGTATTGATTGACTGTCGATTAGCATTGTAAAAAACAAAAAACCCCGCAATTAGGCAGGGTTTAGAAAAGCTTTATAAAAAAAATTAATAACTTCTGTTGTAACCTTTTTGACCAGTGTATGGGTTTGAATTCCCGTATGAAGACCAATTATCATAAGTAGAATTGTTAGGACTTGTTCTGTAGTGAGGATTTACATATGTTCCATTTGATCTGTAATGCCCTTTGACGTATACATCAGCATAAGCCTTCATATTCGGAACAATGATTAAAGCTCCGAAGACTGCAAGACTTAAGAGCTTCTTGATTTTTGAGGATGGGTTAATGTTTTTGAAAGACATTTTGACAAGTTTAATTTGTGTTCACTCCTCACTTAGTTCTGAGAGGCTTTGATTGATTCCAGAAAAGATTATTATTGATTTACAGCTTAAAAATTAGAATATACTTAAGCTTCAAAGGGATACGTTTTTCTCTATTTTTAAAAATAAATTTAAATGATTAAAAATTTATCTATTTTTTTATTTATAGCCATTAATGTATTACTTCCTTTTAATTCAAATCAGTTAAAAGCAGATGACCTAGACAGATTATTGAATGAAGGCCGTGAATACCTTACAGATAAAAATTATGATGAAGCACTAAAAAAGTTTGATAAAGTAATCAAAAAAAATCCGGAGAGTTGGAGGGCTTATCATAATAGGGGGTTAACCAAACAAAATCTAAAAGACCATATAGGAGCTATATCAGATTTTAGTAATGCTATAAAACTAAATCAAAAGCAATGGTCAGTAAGTTATTGGAGTCGAGGATATAGTAAGCAGTTAATTAGTGACCATAAAGGAGCAATATCAGATTTTACGATAGCAATTAATTTAGAGCCTGAATTCTATTATCCGTATTACGCTAGAGCATTTAGCAAAGGACAAACTGGAAATTACAATGAAGCAATTAAGGATTTAAATTTAGCAATTACAAAAGATCCTAATGATAAATATTCTTTTAGCTTAAGAGGAGATTATAAAAGGAATATAGGAGATTTAAAAGGTTCCTTAGCAGATTATTCAGCAGCAATAAATATTGACCCGCTATATTCAGAAATTTATTTTTCTAGGGCTTGGACTAATTTCAATCTCGGGAATTATGAACAAGCAAATATAGATTATGAAAAAATTTTAGATATTGGGGATCCTATTCAAAAATTAGATTCAATAATATATTTGATGGATAATAACCTTATTTTAAGTAAGTTATCAAAAGTCCCTGAATTAATAGAAAAAGCAAAACTCTTACTCAATCAATCAGATAATAAAGAGAAAGAAGCAGCTCTTCTATATGCAGAAAGTAGATACTATTTATTTATAGGAAATTTTAAAAAATCAGAAGAACTTTCAAAAAAATGTTTAGCTAAAACAAATGATTCAATTTATGAGAATGCTTGTTCAAGTCTTCTTTCTAATATTTACATAGTTAATGAAGATTATGAGAAAGCTAAGAAATTTATAAAATTTAGAACTTATGAAGGACAGCTATCTCTTGCCTATATAGCTTTTGTTGAGAAAAAATTACAAAAAGCAGAGAGGATATTAAAAAGACTTTATAAAAAACAATTTAAAATTGAAGGTTTTAAAAAACCAGATCCTTACCTATCATCAATGGTTGGAAGTTCCTTATGGTTTCAAGGTAAAAATAAAGAAGCAAAAGTCTTTCATAAAGAATCATTAGATACATATAAGTCGATATTTGGAGAAAAAAATCCACTCTTAATTCAGCCATATATAAATTTGGCTATGGTTTACTTCAATGAAGATGATTTTGAAAATACTGAATTTTATTTAAGAAAAAGTCTTAATCTTCAATTTAAATTCATACAAGAACAAATTCCATACTTACCTCTTTCTAAAAGAGATGAATTTATTAAAAGATTAGGGATATCTTATCCAGCTATTTTCTCAGCTTCAAATATTCATCCCAAAGGTAAATATCTTGCTTTATTTGCGAGATTAAATCGTCACGGATTACTTGAAGAAATTGAGAAAAAACAATCAAAACTTTCATCTTTAGACGGAGCTCAAAAGGATCTTAATAAAAAAATCATAAGTTTAAACAATCAAATCTCATCAATTAATACAAATGATATTGAATCAATAAAAAAACTTAATATTGAAAAAGAAATCTTAGAACTTGAATTATATAAATCATTACCAGATTTCAAATCAAAGATATATTCCATTAAAGAAATTTCACAACAAATACCAAACAATGGGGTCTTAATTGAATACCAAAAATATAGGCCATTTATCTTTGATAATCCTACAGATGCTTTGTCAGAAGACAATTGGGAAAAGCCAAGATATCAAGCCCTTCTTCTTTTCTCAAATGGAGAGGTCGAAACAGTTGATTTAGGACCTGCACAAGAAATTGAAGATATAATTAAAAACGCATTAATTGCATCAGAACAATACCTCCCAGATGCACAGAAATTATTGAAAAGCGTTGGAAAGTCAATAATTAATCCTTTAGGAAAATATATTAAAGATAAAAAAGTTTTATTTATTTCTCCAGATTCAGAGTTAAATAAAGTACCATTTGCTGCAGTTAGTAGTGCAAATGAAAATAAATTACTTGGAGAAGAATTCTTATTACGGTTAATTACTACTGGGCGAGAATTGGTTTCTTTAAACAAAACAAATATTTTCAATAACAATAAGTCTCTTGTAGTAGCTAATCCTAATTTCAATCTAAAAGATAATTCCTCAAAGACAAAAGTTATAAAAAATGAAAAGGAGTTTGAAGCCCAAAAAAGATCTTTCGAACAAAGTTTAAAGATATGGAATTCTTTACCTGGAACTAAGGAAGAAGGAAGATTTATCTCAAATAAAATAGATGGTGAACTTTTAATTGAAGATGCAGCATCAGTATTAAATATTCAAAAAAGGAATTCACCAAAAATAATGCATATTGCCTCTCATTCTTTTTTCTTAAGTAATAAAGAAGAAAAATTAGCATTATCTTCAATACTTTTCGCAAATAGCTTTAATAAACAAAATTCAAAATTTGAGGATCCGTTACTTAGGAGTGGGATTGTATTATCTGGAGCTAATTATCCTGAAATTAATAAAATTGATGACGGCTATCTTACAGCTCTTGAACTAAGTAAATTGGACTTCTCTGGAACTGAACTTGTTGTGATCTCAGGGTGTGAATCTGGTCTTGGAGAAATTAAATCAGGGGATAGTATTTATGGACTTAAAAGATCAATTGCAGTTGCTGGGGCGCGATCCAGTTTACTCTCGCTATGGGAAGTAAATGATAAAGCAACAGCTGCATTTATGGAAACTTTTTATAGCAAGTTAAAGGACGGGGTAGGAAGATCAAATGCACTAGCTGCTACTCAAAATGAATTTAAAGTACATCCCAATGAAGATTGGAGGCATCCAAATGTATGGGCTGCTTTTCAATTAAGTGGAGATTGGAGGCCAATAAGTTTCTAAATTTAAATAAATAAATATGGTTGTCGACAAATTTATACTTTTTTTTAAAATACATTTAATACAAAGCTTATTGACTATTGTTGAAGGATTACTGCGAGATATCAAAAATAGAAGCTTCTTCTTTAATGGTAGAGAGGAAAGTACTTGATATTGATACTAATCTGATAGACAAATTTGATTTATTAAATAGCCAACCTACTGAAAATATTGATAAAAATCTTTTATTATTAGCCAAGAAAAATCCTAAAGAGAAAGATTCTTTGATGGCTCTAAGAGGAAGAGTAAGTCATCCAATATCACAAAAGATAAATTTAATTTATAACCAATTTAAAGAAAGATATGAAATAGAATTAAGTGAGATGTTGATAATCTTATTGGACGATAGTGGGGATAAATATCTCAGGGTTCCTAAAAATACACCTGATAAAAAAATGGGTTTTATAAAAAAAATATTTTGTTGGGAGACAATTGAATATATGCAGATGAAAAATAATTTAAAACCATTTACTGCAGAAATTATTGTTGAATATAACTCCTCTTTATCCAACTTAACTACTTGGACAAAAAATAAAGTTCAAGGAAGTGCTGAGCTTAAATCGTATTTAAAAAAGTGTGGAATACTTTTGATTAGTCCTTGGGCTCTTATTGCAGATAGTTCAAGTAAAAGAATCACAGAGGCCTGGGATAGGTGCGGTGAAGGAGTCTTTCAAACTTCCTATATAAAAAAACTTTATGAATCCTATATTGATGAATATAAAAAAGCTAAGACTATTTACAAAGAAAAAACAGGTAAAATTTCTGGATGGCAACCCGACGAAAACTTCTTAAAAAGTCTCAATCCTACACAACAAAATAAAGAGACTCTTTTACTTTTAGATAAAGCGTTGAGAAAATATTTATCTGCTATATATACGCCGCGTCAATTTGAAAATAATGAAGAATCTCAAATACAAAGTTTTGAGGAGGATCTAGATGATGATTCAAAAATTAATTTAATTTCAAAAATTGAACTAACACTAAGAAATTGTGGTGAACCTATTATTAAAGAATTAATTAGTCAAGATAAAAAAAAGTGGGATAAAGATAAAAGTAGGAAACTTGCTTGGCAACTCTATAGTCAAGGATTAAGTCAAAGAGAAATTGCTGCAAAATGTGAGCATAAACAAGCATGGGTAAGTAAACTTTTACCTGAAAAGAAAATATCAGAATCTATTGCTCAAGAATCAGCAATTATACTTTTAAGAATTAATGAGTTTTCATCTTTGAAGAATGATATTGATGGAATTGAAAGATTAGTTGAAAGTTTAAAGAATCACTTAATAAATTCAGAACTAAATGAAAAGAGACCTCTATTAAAACAATTGATAAAGGAGGCTATTGAATAATGAGTGATTTTATTGATCAGGAACTAGAAGCTTTCCCTATTCCAGAGGAAGCAATTATTTTGGATGAAGAGTTAAATCTTTCTGTTAGAGAGTTGATAATTTTAGCAATGGAAAAATATATAAAAGAAAAAAATCTAAATTTACAATTAGGTCCCGCATTAGCTTTAACGGATCCATCGAGATCAATTATTTTAAATAAATTTGATATCCAAATTATAACTTCAGAACTTATTGCAGATGAAGCAAAGATTTCTTTAAAGAATTCAAAAATAGAAGGAAAAGGACCACAAATTATATTGGCAGCACAAGTTGAAGAAGATTCAAAAATTGTTTATTTCAAAGGAGTTTTAACAAGTGAAGAGTTTAAGGGAATTATTAATAAAAAAGATATGAGAAAAGATGAGTTCAATATTTCGCTAGATTCTTTTAATGGTGGAATTGATAGGCTTTTTAGATTAGTAAGACTTTTAGATACTGAGGCTTTACCAAGACTTAATCTTTTATCAAAATCTAATTCTGAAATTTGGATTCAATTAAAAAAGAAAATTAAATTTGGCAGTTTTATTGCCATAGGTGCCATTTCTACAATTTTGATAGGTCCAGAATTACTTAGACCGAAGTTAATGGGATCTATAGCTACTCTTACTCCTCAATCATTTGAAGTGAATTCATTTACAAGAAGTTCTTCTGAGAAAAAATCAATTTGTTTATTAACTCCAACGGTTGTTAGAGGAGAAGATAATATATTATCAGCAGAAATTAAAGTTGATAAACCGACGATATATTCTTTAAAACCTCTAAATGAAGTAAAGATTATTAAGGATAATAAAATCCTATGGAGAAAAATAGCTACATCAAGTAAAAAAATTGAGGGGCCAATAAATTGGCCATTAGATCCTATTAAGCGAGGTGATGAATTTAAATTATCTCTAAGAGCAGATGGAGCTTCATTAGGATCAGAACTAAATATAAATCTCATTACATATTCAAAAGAAAAATTAAATGACCTTGATGAAATAGTTTCTAAATTAGGAGATTCAAAAAATACTTGGATTAAATCAATTAATGAAAATATAAAAATTGATAAGGATACTGGATTAACATTATTATTTTCAGATAAAGCTCCAGCTTCTAGCGAATTGCAGAAAGTAAAATCAGATTTATCAATAGAAGATAGGTGTGATTAAATAAATTTTCAATTTTATTTATTTGGAATCAGGTTTAAAATCTGGAACTAAAGATAAGTAACCAATAAATAATAATTAAATGAAAAGGTTTTTATTCGCAGGGCTTTTATTTCTAATGCCCTTAAATGCTTATGCTCTACCAGAAAGTCCAGAGAATTTAAAGAAATTAGAAAAAGAATTAAGTTTACCTTGTTCGGAATATGGAGAAGAAAGTTGTACTGCAAGATTTATTGCTATGTCAGCGTGTACTTTTGTTTTTGGAATTAATCAAGGGAAACCTGTTGGAGAGGCATTGGATATCGCAGATGAACTCTTTGTAGCAATTATGAGAGGTAATAAAATCAAACCAATAAGTATGTTTAATAAAAATGATGATATTAAAACTGAAATACGTAATGAGGTTAAGGATAGAGTTAGATTTTGTAAAGATGCTACTGAGGAAGCAATTCCAGAAATAGTTTTAGAAAAAACAGGTAAAGAAGCTACTCCAGAATTTATTGAAGTCGCTACTAGAACCTATGGAGAGTGGTGGTTAAGAACTCTTGAAGGGATAAAGAAAGGAAGGAAAGGGTAGTTTATATGTCTATTCATCTCTAATGAAAAACTTTTTAATTGCATTATTATTTTTATCTTTACCCTTAAATGTTCAAGCTGGTTTTCCAGAGGGAAAGTATGGATTTAATATAAAAAAAATTGAGTATAATTTTAGATTGCCATGCAATGAGGTAGGCAATGATAAATGTATTGCTAGATCAATAGGTATTGCAGCTTGCACATTGGTTTTTGGAATTGAAGCAAATAAAGAATTGGGAGAATCAATTAAAAATTCTGATCTTATCTTTAGAGCACTTATACGAGGTAATAACTTAGATGTTAATTCTATATTTGATGAGAATCTATCGATAAAAGATGATGTTAAAGAAGAAGCTATTAAATCAATAAATTGGTGTCGAGAAAATATTAAATTATCCATACCAAAACTTACAAATTTACCTAAAGAAGAGCTGAATGAAAAAAGGCTAGAAGAACTTACAGAAATATTTCCAAAATTTTATCTACATACACTTGAAACAATTAGGAGAGGAGAATAAAAAATGAAATACATAATAATTACATCTCTATTATTTGTTTTAACTCCTTTTGTAAAAGCTGATGATCATAGTTTTGAAAGTTGGAAAGAAAGTCATTTTAAAAACTATCCATTTGAATGTGTAGAAGATGGAGCTACTCCTGAATACACTAGATGCGAAGTTGAAAGGTTACTTAAATCAGACTGGGAACTTAGAAAAGAATTAAATGATGACAAACTATGGGAAGAATGGAGAAAAGCTAGAAGTGGGATTTGTTACTATTATCAAAATAAATTTTTTGGACAAGGAACAGTTAAACCTTTAATGTCAATTGCTTGTCAACAACGCCTAAATAGTGAATCTAAAAGATATTGCATTACTGGAGAAGATAAACAATGTGGTTAAAAAATATTCATTAATACTATTTTTGGAATCACTTTTAAGTATCCAGAACTAGAAGATACTGTACGGATTTATTTCCACAATCAAAATTTTAAAATGAAAAAATTATTCTTACTTCCTATCCTTTCAGTTGTTTTAGGATCATCTTTTTTATCTCCAACAAAAGCTGATTATTGTTATAGAACTAACCACTCCTATGGAAATGGATATAGCCAAAGATGTAGTAATGGTTCCAGTTCTTCTTATTACGATGATAATAACGATGGAGTTTACAAAAGAAATGTTAAATCTTATGGGTACTCAGGAAGAAGTGGCGGTCTTAAGTACCCAAGCACAGGAATTAATTGGATGTATTAATTTGAAAATCTCATTAATTTTCCAAATATAAATAACTTAACTAACATCAAGAATTTCAGAAAAAATGACCTCCTTAACAGAAAAACAAGCTTTGAGTATTTACGCGAAAATGCTACACACTCTTGATTCGTCTGAATTTGAATCGTTTTTGTCAGAAGACTTCTCCTACTCCTCACAAAAAGTCTTAACCGATATGAACTCAAAAGATGAATTCATTGAATATATCAGACCAAAACTTGAAATAATAAAAAAAACTAAGAGTTCTGTTTATGCGGAATTAGGAGTCTGCCCAGCCTATGGACATACCGATTGCCTTATCATGGCTCAAGGAGATAAGTCTAATCTACTTGGAGTTGCTTATGCTTCTGTAGATGAGGGAGAAATATCTAGTCTTTCCTTATGTATTGTTCCAACTCCTGATTCGGCTGTAAGGAGCGGGATTTATCCAGGTCTTTAATTTATAAAATTAAGAAAAGTAAATGAAACGCTTACTACTCCCACTACTAGCTGCACTCGCTTTACCTAGCATTATTGATGCTAAACCATATCCTAGACATAAATTCACTTGCCCAGACTCAGGCGGTAACTGTAATGAGGAGGAGAGAGCAGTAGTTAAATTAGTGAATGACAAATATTGGAAGATGCTTTCCGACAGAATTAAGGAAAATAAACACTATAAGTATCCTTGGTATTTTGTTTATAAAGATAGTAGAGAATGCAAATATAGAGTCGGTGCAAAGGAGGATATGCCAACTCATGTTGTAAATATGGAATGGATTGAAGTCGATATTTGTAAAAAGACCTCCAAAATTCTTTATCGTGACGGTAGATATAGATGAAACACTTACTACTCCCACTACTAGCTGCAATTACATTACCCACTGCTATTAATGCTGATCATAAATTTCCTATTAAAGATTTTAATAATAGAGATGATTTTTCTTTGGCATTATCAATTATGGAAGTTGGAATTGCAAGATGCAAAATAGCTCAAGGAACAATTAGTCCTGATAGAGCAACAAAAATTTTAATAAGAAATCTACGTAATAGGATGAATTCCTATGAGTTTGATTACCATATTGCTTATATGAAAACGAATGCAGGTAATAAATTTGCTAATGAATATGCACTTTTAAGTGCCGATAATAATTGTAATAAACCTGATAAGCACAATTTTCAGAAATTTTATAACAAGTTAGCAGAATTTTTTAACTAAAAAATAAACAGAAAAGCTTACTAGGTTCTTAATTCTGTTTACAACGTGGGTCATCCGAAGGGTCGGAAGTTTTTTAGCGTTTAAATTTGCATGTGGTTAACAAGTTAACAAAAAAAGTACTTATCTTTCTATAGATCATTTTTGCTTCTTCTCCAACTCCCTTAGTTGATTGATCTGTTTACGTTTCTCAATTTCTAAATCTTTTTCTTTTTTATGTATGTCTGGTGCGTAAGCACCATGGATCCCATAAATATCTTTTAATAAAGTCTTATTATTGATTCTAATATTTGACTCTGAAGAATTGTCATTTTCGACTGTGTCTTTTTGGTAGATATGATTATGACTATTTGGCACTTTCGGATCTGACAGTTTTGTTACTTTATGTATGCTTTTTGGATCGTTAACATCACTTTCATTATTTCTTTCATCTGAAATTAGTTGGTAATACTTCTTATGAGTAAAGCCGTATTTTTTATATTCAATTAATCCAGCATTAGTAAGAATCTTCATATATCTGATAACTGTCCTTTTTGAACAAAGACTATAATTTGCTAAATATTCTTGATCAACTACTTTCCATAGACCTTTTTTCCCCTTTAAAATATAAGGTTTCTTCCCTCTGTACCATATACTCCCTAACAAAGAATATAAGGTTGCTACACCTTTTATATTCCTTTGTGTGATATCACTGCATAAGCTGCATTTGTGCCAAACGAACTCAAGAAGCTCATGGTTGACAGTGAAAAATTTTAAATTTTGAGTTGAGTGATTTGAAACCATTTTCAGCCACTCTGAAACTTTTGATAGATAATCATATTCAAATTAAATTATTGAAATTTAAATCCCCATTTCTGAATAAGTTTCAATTTTCTTTGCGGCTTCATAGTGAGCATTAGCACTTTTTTGAGTTTCTTCGAGCATCCATTTTTCAATTGCTGCTAAATCCCAATTAATATTGCTTCTTGGTTTGCCAGTAACGTAAACGAAATGTTTACCAGCTTTTAATTTCCCTGATGCTTTTAGTCCCATCAGAATTGTTCTACTAAGTACTTCATATGTCTAATTCTTTTACACACCTTTTACACAGGCTATTTTGCTATTTGCTGAAAAACCAATCGGGGCGACAGGATTCGAACCTGCGACCTAGTGCTCCCAAAGCACCCGCGCTACCAAGCTGCGCCACGCCCCGCTCATAAGATCTTAGTTCATAACAGTCATCTATAAAAGACTAAATTACTAAATATTTTATAAAAATATTTTTTAGTTATGAATATGCTCTTTCTCACTAATTTATAACTAATTTTTCAAACTTCATTTTACGTTAAAAAAGAGGGTAACTTTTAATCACTCTTGCTATTAAAAGTTATTCTATATGGCTTCTACAAAGATCTATTCCTTAAGTTGTTATCCGTTGAAGGTTTAAGTTTAATTTTTTTTGGTGGATTTAGAAAAAAAAATTCTTTTAGCTAGAATGATGAAAATAATATATGGATCCTAAAATCAACTATAGAAATAAAGAGAATGAAGAGTCTTGAAGAAATTATAGATACATACAAAGATTATCCAAAAAAAGGAATTGAGTTTAAAGATGTTCTTGGAATTATTCAGGAACCAAGGATATTCAAGGAACTTATTTTGAAGATGTCATCTAGTCAAATCATAAAAAATGCTGAAGCAATAATTTCCATAGATGCCAGAGGCTTTATCTTTGGTTCTGCGATCTCTTTGCAAGCTTCAAAGCCAATGATTGTAGCAAGAAAACCTGGTAAGCTTCCGGGAGAGCTTGTAGAAAAGAACTACAGCTTAGAATATGGGGAAAATACACTATCAATTCAAAAAAAGGCCCTAAAGAAATACAGCTCTTATGCCATTGTTGATGATTTATTAGCTACTGGTGGAACTGTCAATTGTGTTTCGAAGATTCTTGAGAGTAACAATAAAGAAGTTGTGGGAATTTTAGTTGTTATTGAATTATTGAGATTGGAAGGAAAATTAAAACTGAATTTACCTATTGAATCAGCCATAACCTTTTAAAAAATAAAATTCCTTTTAAAAATCTAATAATTGATCAAATAAAATGTAATTCTTCATGGCTCCCACGCTAGCAATCTACGCCTCGCCCCGATCATAAAGATCTTATTTCATAAAATACATCTGTAAAAGAGTAATTTTTAAAAATTTTGATAAAAAAATTTAATTAAATAATACATTCCTCAATAAAATGTAGCTAAATTATTTTTTTGAATCTAGGGGCTTTTTTTATCAAACTCTTTATTTAAAGTATTTACTAAAATATTACGAAAAGATTTCTACAATTAGCCATTGTCGATGTTTCCTTGCTAAGTGAGGAAACTTTGATTGTGTAGCAAATTTACTTAAGATAAATAACAAGAAAATTTCGGGACTATTGCCTGTTTTGGAATTAGTTAAATTAAGAAGTAAATTTTATTCTCCAGTGGAATAATCCATATCATAATGATTTAAATCAAATCCAATATTAAAATAGACTTGGTGAGATAATAGGCTTAATCTAAAATAAAAATGAATACTATCGATACCTACTCATTTACTAATGTCTAAAGATATCAAAACGCCTTTCGGAAGAATAACTCCGGATGTGAGTTTATTCCCCATTTATTATTTAGTATTTATATATGGGTTTGTTTATATTTTCCCTTATGGTAAAAATTTGATAGGAGTAAGTTGGTTTGACTTCCTTAGAAGTGAGGATGGCCCTCTTGAATGGCTTCAGTTTTTTGAATATTTGCTATCGTCATTTCTGGCGTTTTTTATTTATTTAAGGCGAAAGAAAAAGAAGGAGATTAACTCCCTTATTTGGCTTTTGATAGCCTTTTTATCTTTAGTAATCGCAGGAGAGGAAATAAGCTGGGGAGAAAGGCTAACTGGAATTGGTATTACAACCATATCTGACTTGAATGTTCAAGGAGAAACCAATTTGCATAATTTGCCTTTTTTTCATAATTATTTACTAGACCCAGTTTTTGAAATAAGTTGTATCTTTCTTGGTTGGTTTGGATGGAGAAAATTCAAAAATATTAATGCTTTACCTAGTAAAGAAATGTCTCTTTATTTTTTATTTGTCGCTCTTTTTTACTTTTATTTTGATATCTCATGGGCTTCAACAACTGAACAAATAAGAAATGACCAAGAAATATTTGAATTTTTGTTATCCTCTGGAATTTTTCTACACTGCCTAAAAAATTTCAGAAAAAGTATAAAATAATAGATCAAAGTTTAAGTATTAAAATTTATCCTTAAATTTTTTAATAAAATTAAATTAGACCTATAGATCCAGCTGTAAATCCGACTGCTAAAAAAAATGTAAATTCTAGAAGATCTCGCGGGAGAGAATTGACAATTAAATTGAGTTGAGTCATTTAACCTTGTGCTCCTCAGGTAATAAATTTTTTAAAAATATAACTAATAAATTTTTTTGTTGAGGATAAAAATATGAAATTTTTCGTTTTTCTACAGAATTCAAAAAATCAAATTAGACAATTATGAAAATCAGTTTTCATGCAAAATAGATATTAACCTAACTTAAAGTTTAATAATTTTTTTAATGCTATATTTTTATATAGTTTTCTTTTGAAAGATTTAATAATGGACTATAAAAAAAAATCTTTAAGTAAATTAAATCGCAATGAAAGTTATGAAGAAATTGATACAAGACTAGCCTCTGGATGGTACGTGGATGGGGTAGGAAGCACAAAAAAGAAAAAATACAAAACCAAAAAGGTTTCATTCAAAATTTCAAAGAAAGTTTAAAACTTAAAATACTTTTTAAAAATACTCAAAAGCCACGTTTATTAAGTTGATTAATTAATTGAAAATTAATATTTTTGAAGTTATTTTTTAATGTAGCAATCGATAAACTGTCACAAATATTCCATAAATGTAGCCATTTATACTTGATTTTGTACTGGAAAATACAGTAACTTAAAGTGTCCTTTAAATTTCGTGTGAGGAAATTTATGAAGCTTTTCAAAAGCTTGCTTATAGCTCCTGCAACATTAGGTCTTCTAGCACCAATGTCTGCAACAGCTAATGAGCTTAATATTGCTGAGGTTTCTGCTTACTCTTCTTCTGAAGAAGTACAGAACATTAGTGAATTCTATCCAAAAGAACTAGCTGTTACAAACAGTCGTGTTGATGGATTAGAAGTAAGAATGAATGAAATTGAAGCTGGTAGCTTCTCTGAAACAACAACAGCATCATTTAGCGCTGACTTTTATCTAGGTGCCGTTGATGGTGGAACATCAGCTTCAAACGATCCACTCATGGCAACTTATGGTTTCCAGATTGATCTAAACACAAGTTTTACTGGTGAAGATTCACTTGATATCTCTTTAGATGCTGGTAACACATCCACTTCAACTACTTCTGTTACAGAATTTGATGGTAACGCTACTGAAGATAAATTAACTGTCGATGGTGTTTCTTACACTTTCCCAGTTGGTGGTGCAACTGTATTCGTTGCTGACAATGGAGACGGTAGTGCTCTATTTACAACAGCATGTACATACGGTGGACCAACAAACACACTTGATGATTGCGGTAACGTAAATGCTGGAATCACTCTTGGTGGTGTAGCTACAGGAGCTAGTTATGATTTCGGTAACGGATTCTCTACTGCTATTGGTTATCAGGCTACAGAAGGTGAAGAAGCTAAAGGTCTTATGACTGAAGAGTCAACAGATAAGTATGCTCTTAACGGTGCTTACACTGGTGACAACTACGGTTTATCAGTAACTTATGCAAACATCGAAGATGGTACTAAGGATGATACTTTCACTGCTTTAAACGGTTACTACACTCCTGATGGAGAAGGTCTACCATCTATCAGTGTTGGTTATGAATTCGGTGAAGACGGTAATGCTACATCTGAAGATGAAATTACAAGTTTCTTCGTCGGTTTACAGTGGGATGAAGTTGGACCAGGTTCTCTTGGTGTGGCAATGGGTCACAGCAACACTGTTGAAGGTAAGGATGAAGAGTACATGTACGAAGCTTATTACTCATACCCAGTTAATGATGGTATGACAATTACACCAGTGGTTTACACTAAGGAAAGCAATGTATCAGGTCAAGATGATGCAACTGGCGTAATGGTTAAGACATCTTTCAGCTTCTAAATTTAACAACTAAATCTAGAAATCTCCAACACACAAAAGAGACCTGCTCATCAGCAGGTCTCTTTTTTCGTAAGGACAGCTAGTTATTTGTCTACAACAACTTGAAAATTATTTATTTTTAACTTATTTTTAAGTATATGTAATTTCTGTGTGAGGAATTTTTATGAAACTTTTTAAGAGTTTGCTTGTAGCGCCTGCAGCTTTGGGTCTTATGACTCCATTAGCTGTAAGTGCTTCTGAAGTAAATTTGAATGATATTTCAAACTACTCTGATGTAGATTCCATAGAGTTTGCTAATTCTTTTAACAAAGTTGATGCAAATGAAACTCAACTACTTGCAGGTGGTGAGGGTATCGTTGGCAGTAATAGTCATGATGGTGGTTTCTCTGAAACAACAACTGCATCATTTAGTGCTGACATGTACTTAGGCGCTGTAGATGGTGGTACATCAAAAACTGATGATGCTTTTATGGGTACATACAGTTTCCAGATTGACTTGAATACAACTTTTACAGGTGAAGATTCACTAGATATTTCAATTGATGCAGGTAATTCCGCTAAGGCTGGTACTGTTGAATTTGATGGAAACGATACCACTGATGTATTAACTCTTGACGGGGTTTCTTATACATTCCCAATTGGAACAAAAACAACAGCTTTCGTTGGTGATAATACAGACGGAAGTTTACTCTTTAATACCGCTTGTGTTTACGGAGGCCCATCTAACACATTAGATGATTGTGGTAACAACTATTCAGCTCTTAATGGTGGAGGAGGAACCGCATTTGGTGCTAGTTATGATGTAGGTAATGGCTTTACTGCTGCTTTCGGCTATACAGGTGAAGGAAGTAATGCAGATGGACTCATGACCGAAGAAGGTGATGATGCTCTTGCAGGACAAATTGCTTATTCAGCAGATAACTACGGTGCTTCATTCACTTATGCTTATAAAGAGAACCCTACATTTAATACAGCTGTAACTGATACTAATGTTTGGGCCCTCAATGGTTACTACACTCCTTCTGGAGAAGGTCTACCATCTATAAGCGTTGGTTATGAAGCTGCTGACAGTGAAATCCCATCTCTTACTCCTAAAGATACTGATTCATCAGCATGGTTTGTTGGATTACAGTGGGATGAAATAGGACCTGGTACTGCTGGGATTGCAGTTGGAACTAAGCAACATACTGTTGATAACAGTACTCTTGATGATGAATTATTAATGTATGAAGCTTTCTATTCATACGAATTAAATGATGGAATGACTATCACTCCATTAATTTATACAAAAGAGTTCGCTTCAGGTACTGATGATGAGACCGGTTTAATGGTTAAAACATCATTCAGTTTCTAAACTAATATCTTTCTTAATTAATTAAGTTCTTAAAAAGATCTGACAATTTGTCAGGTCTTTTTTAGTTAAACATTAAATTTGTACTTTTTTTCAATGTTTCTTGTTTATTCCTCAAATTCTTAAGCTGTTTTTGTTTTAACTCTTTTAGCTCTAAATCTTTCTGATCTTTAAGCTGTTTTTGTTTTAACTCTTTTAGCTCTAAATCTTTCTGATCTTTAAGCTGTTTTTGTTTTAACTCTTTTAGCTCTAAATCTTTCTGATCTTTAAGCTGTTTTTGTTTTAACTCTTTTAGCTCTAAATCTTTCTGATCTTTAAGCTGTTTTTGTTTTAACTCTTTTAGCTCTAAATCTTTCTGATCTTCCTTTCCCTTAAATAAAGTTGTTTCATTATTTTTCTCGGATTTATATTTTGTTAAAGAGAATTTCTGATTTCTATATAAAAACTTAGCTTTGCTTTTAAGAATTAACTCACCAGAAAGATTTCCTTCGATTTTATAAGCATCTTCCCTTCTGCCATTAATACTTGAATGCTTGAATTTTGTTTTGATAAAATTTCCATAGATATCTATTTCACCAGTAATTGAAGCGTCTTGATACCCATCGCATAATGAAGTATTGTAAATTTCTCCTTTGATTTTATTTTTTTTAATTTCTAGTTCAATTGTTATTGGCAAATCTTTAGGGCACTTTTCTCTATAGAAATCCTTGAAAGGCAATAAAAATTGAGATCGGTAAATACCATCAAAATCATATTCTGCTAGTAGGCTTTGAGAAGATAAAAAAAAGAACGAAAATAAAAAAATCTTCATCAAACTCCTGTGTTTGGATTTAGATTTTTTATAAATATAAATTTTTTTATTTTTTAAATTTAGTAGATTCAAAACTTATCAACAATCATCTAATGCTGAACCAGCTGCGGCCCCCACACCTGCGCCAACAATTGCTCCAGCTGCTGCACTTTTAGCGTTTTTACCTCTGGAAGCACCAAAAAGTCCTCCCGCGATAGCGCCAATTGCACGACCATTTTTCTTACACTTTTTTCTCGATATTTTCTTGCCTTTTCCTGTATCTTTAATGGTATTTGGGCTTGGAGCAGAACCAGGTACTCCATCTGCAGTCACAGCAAGCCATTGTGCAGGTTTTTCTTTTGCTTCGATACTATTCATTCCTCCAAAACTTAGTAAAGTAAAAATAGATAAAGCTGAGATGATTTTCTTAAACATTTTTTTTATTTTTTTAATTTTTTTTAATTTTCGACTATTTCATAAGCAAACTACCCTTGTTTATATTATTTATTAAAGATTTGTAATCTTTAATAAAATTGCTAGAAATAAAGTGGATAATTTTAATTACTGAAATTTTAGGTTCTCTTTAGTTATGAATAAGTGGTGGTACCTTATAGGCGGTTCTTTTGCAGTAGCTTTTCTTGCGATTGTAGTTTCAGGACCTAAAGTAGCTGAAAACCTAAGACCTTTGAAAAATGACAGGATGCAAGAGGGATTTGAAGTTTATACAGATAAAGACACGGGTAAAATTTATGGGTATATAGAAGGCGCTGGAGGGGAAACGAGATTTGTCCAAATGGACAAAAATTCCGAAAATAAAGTAAGAAAAGAGAGAATAGAAGCCGAAGAAAAAGCAGCAAAGAAAGCAGCTAAATTAGCAAGAGAATTAGCAGAAGCTGCTGGCGAATATGTAGCACCTTTATTACCAGTTGCTGTAAGTAAAAGTAAATTAGATGTTAGATCAGGTGAAATTTTTTCAAAGGATGGAGAATTTGAAGGCTTTATAGTGAATTCAAGAGTTAAATGGAGAACTAGAGAGAGAAAGATGTTATATAGACTTTCAATAACTGCACCATCAACTCTTATCACTAATAATTCTAATAAACCAAATTGCATTTCTTCAGATAGAGAATCAGAACTTATAAGTTTGGTTACTGGAAAAGATAATGAGGTTAGATTAAGATTTAAAGATTCTGATGATTTTTGGTTAAGAGATTTCTTGATTCCTCTTAGTCAGAAAAAAGCTCAAAATTTCAAAACAACAGCTATCGATGCATTTTATAAAGATGATTGTGGAAATACAAATCAATTTGTATTCCATGGACGTCTAGATAATTTCAATCCTCCAGATTACACTTGGGTCGAAGATGGAAAACTATTATTCTCAGGAGTAAAAATAACAAGACCTGAAATTGAATCAGGATCTGAATCTGTTGATTCTGAATAAGGAAGAATTAAAAATAGTTTTAATAATTATCTAGATTGTTAATTATTTAATTAAATAGTAAATTTGAATCTTTCTTAATTCTTTTTTGTCTATTTTTGTAATCTTCTATTCTTCTTTCTTTAAGCTCCTGTAGCATTTTTTGTTCAAGTTGTTTGACTTTTTTTTCATCAAGTTCCCTAATCTGTCTTTCTTGAAGTTCTCTTAATTCTCTAAGTTGCTTTTCTTTCAGCTGCTTAAGCATTTTTTCTTTAAGAAGTTTTTCTTTAAGCTGTTTTTCCTCAAGTTTTTTCAGTTGTTTTTCTTGCAATCTTTTAAACTGCTCTTCTTTAAGTTCCTTTAGCCTTATATTTTCTAGATCCTCGTTTGTTTTAATATTATTTTTGTTTTTAAAATTATTGCTTTCTGGATAAATAATGTTGTTGAGATCTTTTTTTGTAGTTTTAAATTTTTGAAGAGAATCCATAGGAGGTGAATTAGTCTCCTTATAGTAAGTGCCTTTTTTCATGAGGTTTGTACAAGACATAAGATTTTTTTTATCTTTTCCTTTCACTGTCTTTTTATTACCATTGAGAAGCTTCTGACAGTTTGTGAACAATATCATATGTCTTTCATTTTTTTCTTCAGTGGCATTTAAGAAGTTGACCGTTAAGTTGACATAGTTAATAAATATTTGTGTCTTATATTTAGATATTTTCTCGGCTTTATTTTTAGTCCCTTCTCCTCCATAACCTCCTTGTACAGGATTCATTATCGTATATGTTGCTATAATTAAGGGAAGATATATGAAGGTTTTTATTTTAATTCTCATTTGTGTCAAATAGATCTATTTGATGAATAAGTATTCTCAGCATTTTAGATCATCTCAATGTGAGTTATGTTTTATATTTTAGAACAAATGTTTGAAAAATTAAAAATAAAAAAATTTTGAATGATCTTTTTTTGAAACTACATAACTAATTAATGTCTCCAATATTTAAATGTTTGATTTGCAGAAAAGATATAGAAAGATCAACTAAAACATTTTGGAAAAAAAAGGGGCATTTGCTATGTTCAAAATGTCTGGATAATATAGATGAAAACCAATCAAATAGAAAAATTAATTTAAAGAATTTTTAATGTAGATTTTCAAGCTTTAGAAAAAAAAAACCCTGATATTAATCAGAGTTTTATAGTTATTTGTAAATAAAAAACAAAAAATTGTAGTAAAAATAAGCTAAATAGACCGTAGTTTATAACAGCTTTGAATTTACCAATCATGGCCAAACATCTGTTTGCTCATTATGCAGTTAACTAGTAATTTTTTATACATATAAAAAATATATAAAAAATTAAAGAAGTAATTACTGTGAAGGATTTAGAACCAGCCAGGAATAATTTGACCTGTAGTTACATAAGCACCAACAGCTGCTACGAAACCTAACATAGCTGCCCAACCATTAAAACGTTCTGCTTCAGGAGTCATAATAATAAATTAAAGTTATGTAAATGATTGTAACAGCATTTATGAAGCTTTGTAAAGTATTTCCCCTGTATTTTTTGAAAATAGTGGTTTTTTTATTTAGTCCTCTTTGAAAGTGGCAATAGTGTTCTAAATCTGTATCAAATAATGGTTTTTAGTTCAATAATTGTCCGTGGAATATTAATCAATTAACTCTTGACCTGTTGTATCGTGCATTTCTATAACTATCTGGCCATTTATTGATAATTTTTTAAAATTGTTTCTTGAACTAGATCCTAACAATTATTTGTTCTGGATCAAATTTGTTAAGTATGGCAAAAAAAATTAAATTCGAAGGCCTAGAGAATTTATTAATTCTT
Source organism: Prochlorococcus marinus CUG1416 (assembly GCF_017695965.1). Lineage (NCBI taxonomy): Bacteria > Bacillati > Cyanobacteriota > Cyanophyceae > Synechococcales > Prochlorococcaceae > Prochlorococcus > Prochlorococcus marinus. Next base: position 104,506 of record NZ_JAAORM010000004.1, on the reverse strand, counting down.
GCTTTTAGAAGATTTTTTATACTTGATTAGTGAACTAATAACTTATATTCAGCGTTTGGTAACGATAAAAAAATAAAATACAGCTGAAGTATTGAACAAGCCCAAAATGGTATTAGATCGATGGAGTTATTTCTTGAAATATATTCGATTTAAGGACTCAATTATTAAGATGTGGGTCGCCTGAGATTCGAACTCAGGACCAGCCGGTTAAAAGCCGGATGCTCTACCGCTGAGCTAGCGACCCATTTTGTAAAATTGAGTACATATGAAATTATCCCTTTTTAAGGTAAAAAAAACAACTTATTATTTTAACTTGAACAATTGAAATACAATTCTTAACTTATTAAATAAAAAATCAAAAATTCACTCTTTGTTTACAGATAATAGTTAAGATATTAAGTAAATAACAAAATTTTTTTAAATGTTAAGAGCTATTGTCGTCTTTGCCCCAATAATCGCTGCAGTTGCATGGGTTGTTTTCAATATTCAAAAACCTGCGAGAGAACAATGGGATAGACAATTCGGAGATAAATAATAATAATTAATTAATTTAATTAATTGATTAATAAAAAGGTAATTGTAATAGGAGCTGGTCTTGCTGGTAGTGAAGCTGCTTGGCAAATAGCTAATGCAGGTATCCCCGTTGAATTAATTGAAATGAGGCCTTTTCATCTAACTCCAGCTCATCACACTGGAGACTTTGGTGAATTGGTTTGTAGTAATAGTTTTGGGGCCTTAAGTCCCGATAGGGCCGCGGGCCTTTTGCAAGCAGAATTAAGAACATTTAACTCTTTGATAATAAATACAGCAGACAAGTTCTCTGTCCCTGCGGGAGGTGCTTTAGCTGTTGATAGATCAAAATTTAGTAAATGCTTGACAGAAGTTTTATCAAGTCATCCTTTAATTGAAATAAAAAAAATTGAACAATTAGATCTACCTGGTAAAGAAAATATAACCGTACTTGCTACTGGGCCATTAACATCAGATGAATTAGGTAGCAAGATTAAAAATTTCACAGGTATAGATTCTTGTCATTTTTTTGATGCAGCGAGCCCAATTATCTATGGTGATACTATTGACCATAAAATAGTCTTTAAGGCAAGCAGATACGATAAAGGTGATCCAGCATATTTAAATTGTCCAATGAACGAAAATGAATATATAAATTTTAGGAATGAATTAATTGAAGGTAATCAGGCCTCTTTGAAAGATTTCGAAAAAGAATCTGCAAATTTCTTTGAAGCTTGTTTACCCATTGAAGAAATAGCTAGAAGAGGTGTTGAAACAATGCGATTTGGACCTTTGAAATCTATTGGTTTATGGAATCCAGAATGGGGAGATTTATTCGATAGAGAAAATAGATTAAAAAAGAGACCCCATGCAATTGTTCAATTAAGAAAAGAAGATTTAGAAGGCAAATTACTAAATATGGTTGGTTTCCAGACTAACCTCAAATGGTCAGAACAAAAAAGAATATTTAGAATGATTCCTGGTTTAGAAAAAGCTGAGTTTGTTCGTTTTGGTGTAATGCATAGGAATACATTTTTAGAATCTCCTAAACTACTTTTGCCAACACTTCAATTTTTAAAAAGAGATTCACTTCTTGCCGCTGGCCAAATAACAGGTACTGAAGGTTATGCCGCTGCTGCTGCGGGAGGTTTACTAGCTGGCATTAATGCCTCTTTACTAGCAATGAATAAAAGTCCAGTTACTTTCCCTAAGCAATCAATGATAGGCTCTCTGATGAACTTTATTAGCAATAAAAATATAATAATGTCTAATCAGAAAAAAAATAAATTCCAACCAATTCCTCCCTCATTTGGATTAGTGCCAGAACTAAACAATAAAATAAAGGACAAAAAAATACGTTATAAAGCATACCAAAAAAGGTCTCTTGAAGTCTTGCAAGATTTTAAAGAAATATTAGATTCATGTTTCGAAAAAGATCAATTAGGTGTTCGAATTAATTAAAATGAATTATTGAATAATTTAAAAATGAAAGCCAATAAAGAAAAATTTGACGTAATTATTATCGGTTCCGGAATAGGAGGGTTGGTTACAGCTTCACAGTTAGCGGCAAAGGGTTCGAAAGTATTAGTTCTTGAAAAATATATTATTCCAGGGGGAAGTGGAGGATCTTTTAAGAGAAAAGGTTATACATTTGATGTTGGAGCTTCAATGATTTTCGGATTTGGAGAGAAAGGTTATACCAATTTATTAACTCGCGCTTTAAAAGATGTAAAAGAAAAATGTGAAACAATTCCTGATCCTGTTCAATTGGAGTATCATCTTCCAAATAATTTGAGTATTTCAGTTGATAGAGAATATGAAGAATTTATTAGTAAATTATCGGATCGCTTCCCAAAAGAAAAAGAAGGTATAAGGAAATTTTATGGAACCTGCAAAAAGGTATTTGACTGTCTTGATTCTATGCCTCTTTTGTCAATTGAGGATCCTGTCTATCTTTTTAAGGTCTTTTTTAAAGCGCCATTATCTTGCCTAGGTCTCGCAAGATGGCTACCAATAAATGCTGGAGATGTTGCAAGAAAATATATTAAAGATACTGAACTATTGAAGTTTATTGATATTGAATGTTTTTGTTGGTCAGTTATGCCTGCTCTTAAAACCCCAATGATAAATGCAGGAATGGTTTTTACAGATAGACATGTTGGAGGTATTAACTATCCAAAAGGAGGAGTAGGTAAGATTGCAGAGAAATTAGTTACTGGGATTGAAAAATTAGGTAGCAAAATACGTTATAGAGCTAATGTTACTGAAATACTTTTAAAAAATGAAAAAGCTGTAGGCGTAAAACTATCAAATGGAGAAGAAATTTACTCAGATATAATTGTTTCTAATTCCACAAGATGGGATACTTTTGGTCTTAAAAATAATGATAAAGGGTTAATTGCAAGAGATTACGTACCAAAAAGTGAATATAAGTGGTCTGAAACTTACAAGCCTTCTCCATCTTTTGTTTCAATACACTTAGGCGTAGCAGGAGAATTAATAGATAAAAAATTTAATTGTCATCATATTATCGTTGAGGATTGGGAAGAATTAGAAAATGAAAAAGGAGTAATTTTTATTTCTATTCCCACCATTTTAGATTCATCTTTAGCTCCTGAGGGCAAACACATCATTCACGCCTTTACCCCTTCTTCTATAAGTGAATGGGAAAATCTTTCAAGAGAGGAATATCTTACTAAAAAAGAAAATTATTATTCTTTTTTAATAGGAAAGATTTCAAAGATAATCCCAAAATTAGATCAAAATATTGACCATAAAGAAATTGGCACTCCTAGAACTCATAGAAAGTTTCTTGGAAGATTTGAGGGTAGTTACGGGCCAATTCCCAATAAAAAATTACTTGGACTTCTTCCAATGCCTTTCAATACAACAAATATTGAAAATCTTTATTGTGTAGGGGACTCATGTTTCCCAGGGCAAGGTTTGAATGCTGTGGCTTTTAGTGGTTATGCATGTGCACATAAAATTGGATCAAAGTTAAAAATTAATGATTTTAAGTTACCAGATTGAATAAAACATAAACCTTATGAAAGAAAAATATAAAATACTTTTTGCTGTAAAAAGCTCTCTAATCTCTTTATATATAGCTCTTACAGTTCCTATTCCATTTATTTCAAGTGAACAATTAAAAATACCTTCATTATTTTTCTTCATTTTAGGTCTATTTTTGATTATCAATATTAATAGTGATTATGTAGAAACATGTGAACAGAAAATTTCTTATAAAACAAGTTTTATTTCTAGAGCCTTTGGCAAAAATAATTGGGAAATCCTTTGGAAAGAAATTAAGTCTATAAAACCACTACAAACAAGCCAGGGTAGTAAAGTTTTTTATTTTGTTGATGCAAAAGGTAGAACTTTTCTAGTACCACAACGTATTGAAAATTTTGGTATATTTTTAGATAAAATTGAGAGTAAAACAAATATCAGTACAGAGGTTATATCTTATATCTCACCTTTATGGACTTATAAATTACTGACAATGTTATCATTTCTGATGATCGTTGGAGAAATTATCTTATTTTTGGTTTAGATATTATCAAGACTAAATCTATATCCTTGCTGTCTTACTGTTGTTATACCGCCCCCTTCTCCTAGACCTGCCTGTTCTAGTTTTCTTCTTAAAGTTAATACTTGAGTATCTACCGACCTTGGGCCTCCGCTAAAAGGAGGCCAAGCCATCCTTAAAAGCTCCTGTCTACTTCTTACCATCCCTGGGGGCATAAGCAAAGCACAAAGTAACGCAAACTCCCTCGGGCTTAATTCTACGGGTTTCTCACTAAGTGTTACCTGTCTTAGGAGAAGATGGACTTCTAAAGGTCCAACTTCAACTTTTTCTTGTAGTCCTATTCTTCCTCTTTTCAAAAGTGTTCTACATCTAGCGGCCAACTCTTCAAGACCAAATGGTTTTCTGAGAACATCATCAGCTCCTTCATCTAATAAATTGACTAGTGCTTCAACACCTGATCTGGCAGTTAAAACGATTACTGAGCATCCCAACTGTTGGGCTAACCTCATTGCAGTGTTGTGCTCAAGAATTTCTGCGCTGACCAATAGGTCAGGTGATTGTTCTCGACATAGGTCAACTGCTTCTGCGGCTGAACCAACTGCAGCAGCTAAGTGACCATCTTGACGAAGTCTTTGTACAAGGACAGTTCTTAGTGTGGGGTGAGGTTCAACAACAAGAACTCTTGAGGGTGTTTGAGGGCTCGTAGGCAATTGTGAACTGCCAGGGGTTGGAGCTAAGATTTGCTCAGTTGATTGCATTCTTAATTACTGTTGGGCCAGGCAATTTTGTATCATCCTTAATAAGGTATAACAAATGCTAAATAAAAATCAGAATCTATCGAATTATGACATCATTTGAAAATCCTAAAGCAATTCGTCATTTTCAATCAATTTGCGATAGTTGCCAAGCCTTGGTTAGTCGTTTTCATACCCCTTCAGACCTGAAGCTATATTGTGATGGTTATCTCCAAGCCTTAAGGAATTGCAGTAGTTTAGAGCAGAGAGATCAAGAGAAATTAGAAAGATTAATAGAAAGATGGATTTTAGATCCATCGAGTTTTATTGAACCAGGTGGGGATGTAAATAATGGTTTTTTTGATAAAAAAAGAGTTTAAAATATTAATTTTTATTAACTAATATCAGTATTTATACTTATTAATTGTTTTAGGATGCTAATTCGATTTCAATCTTTTCTTTTAAGGTCCCAGCGTTGTACATTTCAATAAGAATGTCTGATCCTCCTAGAAATTCACCTTTTAAATAAACTTGAGGGATAGTAGGCCAATCTGAATATTCTTTAATACCTTCTCTTACATCAAAATCACTAAGAACATCAAAAGTGCTAAATTCAACACCTAGAGAGTTGAGAATTTGAACGACGTTGTTGGAGAATCCGCATTGAGGCATTAATTTAGTACCTTTCATGAAAACCATAACTGGATTTGATTCTATTAGGTTTTGAATTTTATCTTTAGTAAGATTTTCCATAATTTAACTTGGGGTTTCTGTTTTTAGGGCTAGTGCATGGATAGCCTCTGAAGCTAATTCTTCTTTAAGGGCAGAATAGACTAGTTGATGTTGTTTAACTAATGATAATCCATTGAACATTGATGAGATTACCGTAACTTGTAAATGATCATTTCCCTTAAGATTTTCAACTTTTACTTCAGAATCCGGTAATTTTTTTGTAATTAAGCCTATAACTTTTGATTTAGTAATCATGATAATTATTTAGAAACCTTTATAAGTTGTTTCAACGAAACCAAGTTGTAATAAATTCTGATATGCTTCTTTACCTTCAGTACTATTTGGAGTCATTAATCTAATTATTTCAACAAGTAAAGGTACAGCTACCTCAGGTTGTTTTTTCCTTTTGTAGAGAGAAGCCAATCTGGCATTTGATTGTGCCCATATTTTTATAGATTTTCTCCCTTTTTTATCCAATTCAAGAGGAATTCTTGCGTCTAAACCTTTGAATGATCCATTGAGATCTCTATAGAATCCAGCAAGTTGTCTTGCTAAATTCCTTGCTTTATCATAAGTTTGCTTTGCTTTTTCAAAATCACCATCTTTTACAAGTTTGTCGCCATTGTTTAAGTAATCTTGGACATCAGAGATTGATAGCTTTTTGTTTGTACTTGAAAGAACCTTATATTCATTTGGGTTCTTACTTTCTGCATAAGATAGGTTCATATACGATGGTATCCCTATAAACATAAAAATTATTGGGATCATTCTTAAGAATTTCATATTCTCTTATAAATTATTAAATTTAATATTAACTGATAATGGATTTATCGACCTACATTTTTTAAAGCAATTTTTTCTGCGTTGTGCATTCTTTTATTCAAAATTTCATTAAATTCATTAATTGATAAATTGGAATTTTTATTTACTAACATAGGATCTCCAATGTATAAGGAAGCTGTTCCTCTGATTTTTGGAGATACCTGGCTATAAGCAATCCCTATTGGAATTATAAAAATTGAGTTTGTTTTTTTTGCTGCCATCAGAGCTAATCTATACAAACCCTCTTTGAGAGTTAATTTTTTGCCATATTTATTAATTTTGCCCTCAGGGAAAACTACGAGTTGATTCTTTTTTACTATTAGATTTACAGCATATCTTAATACTGATAGAGAAGGAGATAATTGATCAATTGAAAAACAACCGAGTCTTTTTAAAAACCAACCTTGGATTCCTTTCATTTCAGAATTTGTAACCATAAATCTACAATCATTACTGGTTACCCTCCTACCTATTGCCTTAGTAAGAATCAAACCATCCCATCTTGATCTATGGGTTGGGGCCAAAATAATTGAAGAATTTTTTGGTATTGAAAAACTTTTATTTATTATTGTTATTTCACTAAAAAAAACCTTTATTACAATGTCCTGGGTAACAAACATCGCTAAAAAACCTAAAACAGGATTAATACCATAATGAGTATCAATAGATTTTTTCTTCAAGTTCAATTAACTATATATTAATAATTTATAGGTTTGTAATTTTTTATTAGCTATTATTGGGCGGTTACTAGATTGTCTAGAAACTAAGATTTTGAAATTATGACCACTTTAGGAGTAAACATTGACCATATCGCTAATGTTAGACAGGCCAGGAAAACTATAGAGCCCGACCCTGTACAATTTGCTTTTTTAGCTGAATTAGGTGGAGCAGATTCAATTACCGTTCATTTAAGAGAGGATAGAAGACACATACAAGATAGAGATGTATTTCTTTTGAAAGAAACTATCAAAACAAAACTTAATTTAGAAATGGCTGCTACAGAAGAAATGTTAGAAATTGCCAAAAAGCTTCTTCCAGATTATGTAACACTAGTACCAGAGAAAAGAGAGGAAGTTACCACTGAAGGGGGATTGGATGTAAAAGGGAATATGAAATACCTTAAGAATTTTGTTGAAAATTTAAATGATTCCAATATTGAAGTAAGTGCTTTTATTGATCCTATTTGTGAGCAGATCAATTATTCAAAAGAAATAGGGTTTAATTTTATAGAATTACATACTGGTAAATATGCTGAACTAACCGGTTATAATCAACATAAAGAGCTTCAAAGGATTGTTGAGTCTACACAAGAAGCAAATGACCTAGGATTAGTTGTTAATGCTGGTCATGGACTAAATTACAATAATGTAAAAAAAATTGCATCAATTAACAATATTAACGAGTTAAACATAGGTCATAGTATTGTTGCAAGGGCTTTAGCGGTAGGATTAGAAAAGTCTGTTCGTGAAATGAAGTCACTTATTAACTCAAATTAAATTTCAAATGACAAAATATTTTTTCGTCGCGGCAAGTCAAAAATTTTTAACAGTTGAAGAACCAATTGAAGAGATTTTGAAAGAGAGGGAGAGGAATTATAAAGAAAACAATAAAGAAATAGATTTTTGGCTTTTAAAAAATCCATCCTTTTTACAAACTTCTCAATTTAAGAATCTAACAGCAAAGATCCCCTCCCCCCCAGCAGCTGTTTTATCTACCGATAAAAAATTTATAACTTTCTTAAAGCTTCGTTTAGAGTTCGTTGCCGTGGGGGAATTCGAATGTCCTAATGCAGAAATAACTGATCCATTTAAAGTTTAGTAATACAAAGAATTAATAAATTGCTCAATCTTTATAAGTCAAACAAAATTGAAGTAATTAGTGATCTGCTAGCAGAAGAATTAAAAATATCTCCTCCTTTTATAACTGAGAAATTAGAAATAGCTGTTCCTAATTATGTTTTGGGTAAGTGGTTAAGTGAACAAATAACTATAAAAAATAAAATAAGTGCTCTTTATGAATTAAAGACAATATCAAGTTACACCGAATCATTATTGACAAATTTTTTTCCTGACATTGATATGGGGTTATGGAATTTTGAATCAATTAAATGGGGAATTGTTGATTCTTTAGAAGAATTAAATAGCTTTAAAGAATCATTTCCACTTAGAAATTGGATTAATAAATATTTGGATAATAAAAAGACAATTGATGGAGACCTATATAATCTGACAAAAAAGATCACGAATAATTTTATTGATTATCTAATTTTTAGACCAGAAATGATTGCTGACTGGAATAGATATGAAATTAATTCACTTAATCTATTTAAGAATTTAAATTCAGATCAATTTTGGCAACCTATTTTATATAAATTATTAGAGAAAAAGATATCTGAAAAACCTTCATGTTTATACATGATTGAAGTAATTAAGAATTTAAGTAAAATGAAAAACTTTCAAATTAAAGTCCCAAATCAAATTTATATTATTTCAGATAATAATTTATCAAAACTATATATTAATTTTTATTCAGAACTTTCTAAGTTTACTAAGGTAAATTTATATTTAATATCTGCAGGAAATGATTTATGGAAAAGAATAAATTGTCTTGAAGGTGAGTTGGAATTTGATAATTATGAAAGTAAATTGAATTTAAATAATAAAAATATAGAGAAAATATTTGGTAAATTTGGAGCAAACTTTCAGAAATTAATTGAGGAAAATATTTATAAGGAAGGTATAAATTTAAAAAATAATCTAATATACATTGATCCAACAAATAATTTTAATAAGAAGAAAGATATTCCTCTTCTTAATCAAATACAAAAAAGACTAATTGATAATAATAGAAATGATTTTATAGTAAATAAAAGTGATGATTCGATATTACTTTGTGAGCATTCTAATCAGAATAGTCAATTAGAATATTTAAGAAACAAAATTATAGAAATAATAAATTCTTGCGAGAATATTAAATATAGTGATATTGCTATTTTATCTCCACAAACTAATCTAATTAAACCTTATCTAAGGTATGTCTTTAATAATGAATTAATTAATGGTGAGAAGATACCTTATTTTTTTATTGATGAAGATAATCATGATTCTCCAGACATATATAAATTTTTAATTGACATCACTGAAATAGCAAATGAGAAAATTACACTTGAAAAAATAGATTATATTCTTTCTAAAAAAGTAACTCAGAACATTTTTGATTTTCATATTAATGAGAAGGAAGAAATTATTTTTTTACTTAATAAAGTTGGTTTTCATTGGGGATTAGATGCCAATGAAAGATTAGGGGAAGAAAAAAATACACTAGAGTGGTCTATAAATAGAATTATTTTAGGCTTGATTTATGACAAAGAAGTCAATTTAAGTACTTTTAATTTAAAACCATTTAGCCCAAAAAATATAAGTTTGGATTTGAATAAATGGGTTAAAATATTACTACATTTAAAAAAATATATTAATTTACTAAGGGGATCTTTTTCTTACTCAATTTGGGTTGAAAAGATAAAGTTTATATTAAAAAGTATCGCTGATTATAATGCAAATTTTAATTTAGAAATAAGTGAAATAAATAGAATTCTTGATAATTACGCAATACCTTTAATTCCTGAGGATCTTATTTTGTTAAATGTTTTTAGAGAGATATTAATTTCTTGCATAAATAAAGCTAAATATCAAAGTAAATCACGTATAAACAAGATCCTAGTAAGTGATATTGAGAATGCAAGGCATATTCCAAATAAGGTTATCTTCCTAATAGATATGAATAGCGTTTATTATCCAAAATCACCAAAGAATGAAAATATTAATTTATTAAATAATAAATATCACCTGGGCGATCCATCAGTTTTTGAAAGAGAGAAATATTCATTTCTAGAGTTGTTAATTGCCTGTAGAGATAAATTTATAGTTACTTGGGTAAAGAATGACAAAAACAATAAAAAATTAGATGTTTCTTTTCCTATAAAAGAGTTAATTTCTTTTTTTGATAGTTTCTTAAACCAAGGCCAAAGAGAACTAATAATTAAAGATTCTGATTTAATTAAAAAAGAAATAATTAATATTGATAGTTCTAAGATAATTAAAAGTAATTATTCCCTAGTAAAAGATATAGATTGGAATGAAATAAAATCTGATATTAAAAATTACAAATTATCAGAACTGATTTATTGGTTCAAGAATCCACAAAAATATTGGCTAAATAAAAAAAATATTTCTCCTAAGGAAATATTTATTCATCATCCAGATGAGGAGTATGTAAGTAATCTTCAGAAATCTCAACTAATTAACAAAATAATCAAGGAATTAGAGATTGATAACCATAATTTTATTGATGATTTAAAAAATTTGAATATTAAAGATCAATTGGTTGAAAATGGTATTATTATTTCCAAAAATAGTATTTTTATAAAAGAAAAAGAAATCAAAGATTTATTAGGTAGTCTATCTGCCCTTTTGAGTCAAGATAATAAGATTAATAGAATTTATGTTAAATCAAATGCAAATAAAGAAGAATATTTCATCGCCGATGACACCGTAATTGAATTAATTCATACAAAACTAAGTTTAAGTCGTTTGACAGAAGCTTGGATAAAATCACTCTTTATTTCTTCTTTAAAGAAGAATATACAAAAGACTAAAGTAATTTTTAGAACAGAAAATCATTATAAATCACAAATTATTCAATTACCCGGAGCAATTGAATCAAATTTAATTTTGGAGGAATACATAAATATTTTTAAAAATTTTTCTGAAAAATGTTTACCTCTTCCTCCAGAAAGTACTTATAAATACGTAGAAGCAAAAATAAAATCAAAAAATGAGAAAAAAGCTTTTTCCGATAGATGGATTGGTAATAAAAATTTTTCTAAAGGAGAAAGAGATACTATCGAAATGAAATTGTGTTTTGGAAATGAAAAAGAACCATATTTCTTTTTTGGAAATAATAATTTTGATAAATTATCATTCAGATTATATGGTCCTCTTATTGAAGCATTAAAGAAATAAATAATGACTAAATTTCGGTTAAAAATTTTTTTAAAATGTGCTTATGAACTAATTCTTGTTTTTTTACAGTTCTTTCTTATTAGTCTCCATTTTTTTCAATGGGAATTTATTCCACAAAAACAAATAATTCAAGTCACTCCTTTTTCTTATTTAGTGGGGTTTTTAACTATCATAATCGCTTTCATAATGTTGATAGTTGCAATTAAAGACTTAGGTAGAAATTTATCCCCTTTCCCAAGACCTGTAAACAATAGCAATCTTGTTAATACAGGTATTTATCGATTTATGCGTCATCCTATGTACTATTCTTTGATATTAATTTCCTTTGGCTTTTTTATAACAAAGCTATCTTTTTATTATTTAATTTTATCAATAAGTCTGGGTTTAATAATTAAATTTAAGATTGCTTTAGAAGAACAATATTTAAACAAAAAATTTAAGAATTACCTACTTTATAAAAATGAGGTCAAATATTAATTAAATAAAGATATGGATATTAATAAAATTAAATTAGATAATAAATTTAAATTACTAGAAGCAAGTGCAGGCACTGGCAAAAGTTTCTCTTTGGCTCACCTAGTTTTAAGAAATGTTTTGGAGAAAAAAATTAAACCAGATGAGATACTCTTATTAAGTTTTACAAAAAATACGTGTTCTGAACTAAGAGAAAAAATACTTTTTAGATTTCAGGATTTAAAATTATATTTGCAAAATCATAATGAAATTGAGATAGATAATACTCTTAAGGATTGGTATCTAAATTTTAAGGAAAAGGAAAAATCTAAGGAAAAGATTATATCTGAAATTGATAATTTTGTTAATGAAATTTATAAGTTACAAGTAACTACATTTCATTCTTTTTGCAATAATATTATTGATGAATATAGTATTGAAATAGGAGTAACTCAAGATCCATACATTGAGAATAATATAGATAATTTTTATAAAGATGTGATAGATAATTTGTGGATTGATGATTTTCTAAATCTTAATCCTGAGCTTATTTCAGCAGTCAACAAAAAAAAAATAAGTTCTAGATTTGGAAGTAGAATCAACAAGTCATTTTTTGTTGAAATTTTAAAAAACATAGATCAAGAAAATATTTGTAACTTTCAAATAAATAATAAATATAAGATTATTGATCTAAATAGTTATTTTAATGAATATTTTTATTTAAATTGGAATGAGTTTTGTTTTGAATGGAATAAGAAAGGTAAGGAATTATTTTTACAACTTATAGAGTTGGGGAAATTAATTAAGGACTCTGGTGGTAAAAGTCAAATATATGCAGCAAAACCCAGAAATGATAAGTTTAATCAAATAATTTGTTGGATTGAAGAGATTAACAAAAATCTTAATTCGAAAAATGTGATTGATTTTATATATGAGATTTCTAAAGATGATCTTTTATTTAAATATTTTTATATAGAAAATATATCTAAAGAAATTAATAAACATAATCTTAAATTAGATTTTACTAAATTTAATTTATTACAAGATAAAATTTATAAAATAAAAGAAGGTTTCTATACTGAATTTGTAAGAATATTTACCCAATTAGCTTATATAAAATTAATTGAATTAAAGGAAAGTTTTTCTATTTTTAACTTCAATGATCTTATAAAGACTGTGGAAAATACATTTCTAGATTCAGAAATTAGTAATAGTGGTACTCTATCTAAAATTCAAAAAAGTTTTAAATGTGTCTTAGTAGATGAGTTTCAAGATACAGATAATACTCAGTGGAATTTACTAAAAAAATTCTTTAATACTAAAAATCATTTTTTACTTTGTGTAGGTGATCCAAAACAAGCTATCTACAAATTTAGAGGTGGAGATATTGAAACTTACTTAGATGCAAGATCTAATGCAATTGAAGTTTTTAGTCTTACAGATAACTATAGATCCTCAAAAAAGTTAATGGATATTATTAATAAACTTTATAAGAATGGACTTAAACAATCAAAACTACAATATAGGAAATTAACCTCTCGAATTAATGAAAACATTAATTCTGAATTTAAATTTAAGGATGTATTTGAAATTGTAGAATTTTCAAAAAAAAAGACTGATATAGAGGATCTTGTAACTCATTACATAGTTAACTTTATTTTAAATAATAAAGAAATTGATATTGACAAAATTGCGATTCTTACATTAAACAATTCGCAATGTTTAGATTTGAAAAACAAATTAAATCAGTTTAACCTCCCATGCAAAATTCAAAATAAACAAAATATTTTTGATACAGAAGCAAGTTCTCTATTATTTTTATTCATGGAATGTTTATTAAATCCGAGGTTTTTTAAAAATATAACCTTGCTTGCTGCTTCAAAGTTTATAGAAATTAAATTAGAAGAACTACTTGATGATGGGATAAGTAATAATTTAGAAACTTTGATTAATAAATGTATTAATTGGTCTCAGGAACTAAAAGAAAAAGGATTTCTAAATATTGTTAATGAACTTCTTATAAATTATAAGTCATCCTCAATTATTCAAGATTCAGATTTAAATTCAAATTTATTTCAACTTTCAGAAATTGTTGAAATAGAATTAATCAATAATGATTTTAATCTCAATAAAGTTTTTAAATGGTATAAGAATCAGTTAGATCTTTCTTTAAGAATATGTACTGGAGAAGATTTTTTGACGAAAGATTATAATCTTCAAAATGGAATAAATCTTTATACCATACATAGTAGTAAGGGCCTAGAATTTGACATGGTCTTATGTCCATATCTCTCAATTATTTCTAATAAATCAAATAAAATCAAAGGACCTATTTGGAAATCAAATATTGATAGAAACATATATATTAATATTTCTAATAATTACGCGAAGGTTAAAAAATTTAAATTAATAGAAGAAGAAGATTTATTTAAAGAGAGTGAGAGGTTAATTTATGTAGCACTTACAAGGAGCAAATATAAACTTATAGTTTTTAATGATTTAGAAGATACAAATAATATTTTAAATAATGATTTACTTAATAATTTGGAAAACATTAATATTTATAAGTCTAATTTTGAAGATAGGATAGAAAAAGAGAAAATTAAAGAAATTTTTGCTAAGTTCCAAAATACCCGCTTTAATAATAATATTTGGAAAACTGATAACGTTAATAAAAAAATATCTAAGGAATTTAATTCTGATCAATTAATTTCTTATTCTAGTTATTCATCTTGGATACGTAAAGATAAAAATATTGAAGCAGTCATTAATCAATATAAGGATTATGAAGATAATATATCAATTATCAAAGAATCTAATTTTAAGAACTCAAAGAATTATCCTAATTATTTTTCTTATCCAAATCCCTTAAGTGAATTTCCAAAAGGAAATATTGCTGGGACTTGCTTACATAAAATAATAGAAAGATTTGAATTTAGAAATGATAATAATCAAGAATTAATTGATTTAATTATTGAGGAATTGAACTTACATCAAATCGATACTTCTTTGGCTTTTAAAGTAAAAGATGCAATTTTAAGAATTATAAATATATCTTTAGGCAGTAAATTACAAAACAAGAAACTAGTTGATATACCTAATGAATACTTAATTAAGGAAGTTAAATATGATTTAACACTATCTTATGAAGGTAGAAATATAAATTCTCATGACATATCAAAATGCTTTCTTTTAGATCAGGAATATGAATTTGGTGAAGAATATGCCGATAAAATAAATGATCTTCAATTTATGAATAAAGGCTTTCATTCAGGATGTATTGATTGTATTTTTCCTGTAGGTAATACACTAGAAGATAGTAAATGGTGGGTAATTGATTGGAAAAGTAATTTGATTTCTGGAAGTGATAATAGTGATTGTTTACCAAGAAACTATAACTATGAAAATATGAGAGATGAAATGATTAAACATCATTATCCCTTGCAATCTCATCTTTATTTATTAGCATTACATAGATTATTAAAGTGGCGACTTAAAAATTATCAACCACATAAACATCTAGGAGGATATATTTATTTGTTTTTAAAGGGATTGCCAGATCTTGAATTATTTGAAAAATCGAATTGGAAAGATATATCTCCAGGTGTTTTTATTAGCAATGCACCTTTAATGAGAATTAATTATTTAGATAACCTTTTTTAGAATGATTAAAAAAAATACGGATATTGAAAAGTTCCAATATAATCACATATTTAATTTAATTTTAGTTATTTTTAAATTTAATGAAAAAAAATATGGAAATTTCGTAAAAGATACAATAAGGATTTTATTAGAGTTTGAAAAAAACGGTGAAACTATTATTGATGTTGATAATAGTTTAATAATCTTTGAAATATTAGAAGATGGCTGGCCCAATAAACATATAGATATTCTAAAAAATATTGATTTGATAGGCTCCCTTAATTCTCCATTCGTATTAGTTGATAGAAAATTATCCCTTGCAAAATGGTCAAGAAAGATAGAAAGAGTTATTAATTTATTTTTAGAAAAAATTGATAAGGATAATTTAATTAATTCGATAATTTATGAAGATGATAATAAAATTGATCAAATAAAAAAAATATTTAAATATTCAAACTTAGTTTTCCTTCAAGGAGGACCAGGCACAGGTAAAACAACCTTAATAATAAACTTAATACTAGAAATCCTTAGAATTGATAACTTTTTAAATATTGGTTTGTCAGCTCCAACGGGTAAAGCTACAGCTCGTTTAAAAGAAGCTCTTAATGATAAAAAAAATATTTCTTTTCGTAAATTCCTAGACCAAATAGAATTTCAAACTTTACATAGATGGATTTTGAATTCTCAAAATAAATCTCTTAATTTGAAATTTAAACTAAGAGAACTTGACATTTTCATAATTGATGAAATGTCAATGGTTAATATCGATTTGATTGAATCAGTTTTAAGTTTACTAGCAAAGGACTGTAAGATTATTTTAGTTGGAGATAAAAATCAGTTGTCCCCAGTAAATAACTGTTCTATCTGGAATTATTTGTTTGAATATTGTGAAAATAGTTCAATTAAATCTTGTGTAGTAAATTTAGAAAAAACTTATAGAAATATTGGAGATATAGCATTAATTAGTAGTTTATTATTTAATAATGATTATTCTTTATTTAATCAAAAGATAAAAGAATTAGAAAAAGATAATAAATCAAAAGAAGTTACTATTTCAAAAAGTAGAGAAAAAGATATTCCAAAAAAACTATTGAATTCAATTAAAATTCATCTAAATAATTTAAATCTTTTAACTTCAAATTTAAGTAAAAAAAAGTACATATTTGATGATGATATTGATAATTTATTGCTTAATGAAAAAGATTTATTAGATAAGATATTTCTGGATTTACAAAGTCACTTGATTTTATGTGAAAAAAATTCTGGAATATGGAGTGTTGAATATTTGAATGAAATAGTTTTTGGTCAAAAAAAACCTTATGACCTTAAAACTCTTAATGAGGGTGTTCCAATAATGTGTACAAAAAATAATAATGAACTTGGATTGTCAAATGGTGATATTGGTGTACTTATAGGTTTAAAAAACGAAAGAAAATATCTTTTTAGAAAATTTAATGATAATAACGAAGAAATTGTCGCATTAATTGATCCATCTAATTTAGAAAATGTTGTGCCAGCAATAGCCATTACTATTCATAAATCTCAAGGAAGTGAATCTGAGAAAGTAAGCATTTTGTGGTCACAGAAATATAGAAGAAAACAATATAAAATGGAACTGAAAAATGAAGATGAAAATATCTTTTGCAAAGATAATTTTGAAAGAAGGTTATTTTATACTGCTGTTACAAGAGCGAAAAAATTACTAGATATATATTATTTAAATTAAATCTTATTTTCGAGAAATTAGTAAGATTTTAACCCCAAGATGTTAGATTAATAATTCGGCTCTGCAAGGCTAGTCAACAATTTAAGTAAATTTAGATATTTGTTGAATGCCTAATCAGAAGATCATTGGGCATTTAAAATGGCTTTAAAAAAAGATAGTAACTCTCTTGATAATGAGCAGGAGAAATCTCAGAATGAAGATGTTCCCCTACTTGAGTTAAATAATTTAGAGAACAAAACAGCAATTGAATCTCAACCACTGGAAGTATCGAAAGGAAATGATAATGGATTTGTCGATTTTGGTTTTAATCAGTCGATCTTAAATTCGTTAAGAAATAAAGGATATAAAAATCCAACTCCTATTCAAAAAGCTGCAATCCCCGAACTAATGTTAGGCAGAGATTTACTAGGCCAAGCACAAACAGGAACAGGAAAGACTGCAGCTTTCGCATTACCATTAATAGAAAAACTTAAAGATAATAAAGAATTAAATGCCAAGGTTTTAGTTATGACTCCCACTAGAGAATTGGCAACTCAAGTGGCAGAATCTTTTAAAAGTTATAGTTCTGAATCTAGTAATTTTAAGACGGTTGCAATATATGGAGGTACCGATTATCGAAATCAAATTTCAGCATTGAAAAGAAAAGTTGACGTAGTAGTTGGGACCCCTGGCCGAATAATGGATCATATAAGGCAGGGAACTTTTAAAATTAAAGACATAAATTGTCTTGTTTTAGATGAGGCCGATGAAATGTTAAATATGGGTTTCCTTGAAGATATTGAATGGATAGTAGATCAACTTCCGGAAAATAAGCAGATGGTATTGTTTTCAGCAACAATGCCTAGTGAGATTAGAAACATCGCAAAAAAATATCTAAATGATCCCGCCGAAATATTAATCAAAAGTGTCAAAAAAGAAACTCAATTAATTTCTCAAAAATTTATATATGTGCAAAGGCATCATAAGTTAGATGCTTTAAAAAGAATATTAGAAATTAATAACGAGGGAGTAATAATTTTTGTGAGGACAAAACTACTTACTACTTCAATAGCTGAAGCTTTAGAGAATTCAGGCCATACTGTGGCAGTACTTAATGGAGATATACCTCAAAATCAAAGAGAAAATACTGTAGATAGATTAAAAAAAGGATTTATTGATATCCTTGTTGCAACTGATGTCGCAGCTAGAGGATTAGACGTTGAGAGGATAAAACTTGTTGTTAATTACGATTTTCCTTTTGATAAGGAAACATATACTCATAGAATTGGAAGAACTGGAAGGGCAGGCAGATCAGGAGAGGCAATTCTATTTGTTAATCAAAGAGAAAAACATTTTCTAAGAAACTTAGAAAACTCAACAAGAACTAAGATTGAAGAAATTAATATACCAAGTAATAAAATAATAAATGAAAAAAGGATGGAGAAACTTATAGAGAATGTTAATGAGAGTTCTTTAGCTAAAGAAGAAAATGAAGAGAATAAAGCTTTGATTATTGATGTACTAGATAATTTAAAAGAAATACACTCTATGGATGATTCAAATATTGCAATGGCGGCGATTAATTTAGTAATAGGTAATAAAGCATTTTTTGTTAATGAAGATGATTCTTGGATTCATAAACAAAATAATACTGATCGAAATAGATCAAATAGAAATGGAAATAATCGTATGAGAAATTCAAATAGAAGAAATAATTATCAAAATGATTCTTTTGAAACCTATAAATTTAACTTTGGTAGATTTGATGGGGTTAGAGTTGCAAATATTATATCCTCAATCTGTAATTCAACTAATATAAACGGTAGATCAATAGGTAAAATCCAGATCTTTAATGATTATAGTTTGGTTGATTTACCCAGAGATCTAAATAATGAAGTTAAAAATAAATTAAAAAAAATTAAAGTAAGAAATTAAGTATAGAGAATGAAAGCCAGCAAATATAAATTTTTTATTTTTGTGAATCTTATGATTCTACTTAACTCTTTTAATAGTCATTATTTAGCCCAAACAAAACAAAATGGAATCATAAAATTATTCTGTCTTCAGAGTGTCAAAGAGGAGATGATGAAAGCAGAAATAGAATATAGTGAAGAAATTGCAGATCAAACTTGTGAATGTTATTACGAAGAATTTAAGCAAACAGCAAGTCATCAAGTTTCAAAAACAAAATGTAAATTAGAAACTCAAGAAAGTTTAAATAATAACGAATAAATTTAAATGCTATTTATGAGATTTATGAACAATAAAAATCCAATAATTAGACTTTATTTGAATCTTATTGAAGAAAGAAAAGTACTATTTTTTGCTTTTTTTAGTTCCATAATTAATAAAATATTAGATTTAGCACCTCCTGTAATAATTGGTCTTGCGGTGGATATTGTTGTTAAAGAACAGAATTCATGGGTTGCTGGTTTTGGGATAAAAGAAGTTCCATCTCAATTAATTTTCCTTGCATTTGCATCAGGAATTGTTTGGTCTGGGGAATCTTCCTTTGAATATCTATATTCGGTTTTATGGAGAAATTTGGCCCAGCTATCGCAACATAAACTAAGAATAAAAGCTTATGAGCATATACAGGAATTAGATATGGATTTTTTCGAAAATGATAATACAGGAAGACTATTATCTATTTTGAATGATGATATAAATCAACTCGAGAGATTTCTAGACCAAGGGGCTAATCAGATTATTCAGTTATTTATAACTGTCTTAATAATTGGGGGCACTATGATTTTTGTGGCTCCTAAAATCGCTTTATTCTCTTTCTTGCCTATTCCAATAATATTTTTAGGATCAATTAAATTTCAAAGGAAGCTTGCTCCCAAATATAAAGATGTTAGAAATAAAGCTGGATTGTTGGCATCAAGACTTAATAATAATTTAAGTGGAATTCTGACCATAAAAAGTTTTACTAAAGAGAAATGGGAACTAAATAGATTAAATAAAGAAAGTCTCGATTATCAAAGAAGTAATAAGGCTGCAATAAAATTATCTTCTGCTTTTATCCCTCTTATAAGATTTGCAATCTTATTTGCTTTTATAGCTATTCTATTAATTGGAGGTTTCCAAACTTGGAATAAGACACTTGATGTAGGTACTTATAGTTTTTTAGTGTTTATTACACAAAGATTATTGTGGCCTTTAACTACTTTGGGGCATGTTTTAGACGATTTTCAGAGGTCTATGGCATCAATAGATAGAGTAATTGATCTCATAGATACGCCTATAAAAATAAAAGATGGAAAAATAAAAATTAAACCTAAATTTACCAAAGGAGAGATAATTTTTAATAATGTAAATTTTAATTATCCAGGACGAGATTTAACTTTAAAAAATATAAATTTTAAAATTGAAAATAACTCAACATTAGGAATTGTTGGTTTAACAGGTTCTGGGAAAAGTACAATAATAAAACTACTTCTTAGGATTTATGATAGTAATAATGGGTCAATAACCTTGGATGGGATTTCTATTAAAGAAATAAATTTGAGGGATTTAAGAAAGTGTATATCTTTAGTAAGTCAAGAAACTTATTTATTTTATGGCAGTGTACAAGAAAATATTGCTTATGGCTCAATCAACCCAAGTTTTAAAGACATCATTAAAGCTTCAAAGATCGCCGAAGCTCATAAATTTATTGAACAATTACCAGATGGTTATAAAACTATAGTGGGAGAAAGGGGCCAAAGGCTGTCAGGCGGACAACGTCAAAGAATTGCCTTGGCAAGAGCTGTTCTAAAGGATGCTCCAATATTAATATTAGATGAGGCTACAGCCTCAGTTGATAATGAAACAGAGGCTTTAATTCAAAAATCATTATCTAAAATCACAAAAGAAAGAACAACTATAGTAATAGCTCATAGATTAAGCACTATAAAAAATGCTGACAATATTATTGTTATTGATAACGGTAAAATAGTTGAAAGTGGAAAACATCAAAACCTTTTAGGTCAGAACGAAATATATGCAGATTTGTGGAATGTTCAAGTAGGTATTTAGTAAAAAATTTCTAAAACTATATTAGAAAGTTAAATGATTCAATTACATTATTAAACATTCCATCAACTTTATTCCATCTCTCTTCATTTGTTCCTATAGCAAAAGTATAAAGTGTTCCTCTATCAATTACAACGGTAGCTAGTTCGTGTCGGGACTTTTCATTTAAATTTAGTTCATACTCTAAATCATAGAAAATATGATTGGATGCCTCCCTCTTATTAGAATTTATAAGGTTTACATCTCTGCCTGAACCTTCGGGAGCAATGACTTTATCAATTAATGTTTGACCTACTTCACTTGGGCTCCCCAATTGCTCTAGTTGAACTTCTTTATTTACATCAGAAATTACTAAACTTAACGTCTCATTACTATTGATTAAATCATGATAAATAATTTCAGGTCCTCCATCGACTTTTACTCTGGTCCATCCTGTTGGATATAAAAACGCATATCTTCCATCAGGGCTTTGATAAGCTTCTAATCCTGCATTTAGACCTCCACTACAAGCGCTAAGTGTTAAACATAAAAAAATCAAAAATAAATATTTGAAAGGGTTAAATTTAATATTTTTCATTTTGTTTGAAATTATTAACTAAAAACATAATAAGACATTAAAAGCAAACAATTATGGCAATTCAGAATTTTGCGTCTAAATTATTTCTAGAAATAGTTTGATTTTGATTAACTATACCAAACCGCTTTCGAAATTAATTGGTCATTTTGAGAAATTCCCAGGGATTGGTCCAAGAACAGCTCAAAGGTTAGCTTTGTTTATTTTAAAACAACCTGAAAGCACAATAAGGGATTTTTCAAAGGCTCTGTTAGAAGCCCATAGTAATGTTGGGCGTTGTAAAAAATGCTTCAATTTGACTTCAGAAGATGAATGTGAAATTTGTAGAAATACTGAAAGAAATCAAAAACTAATCTGCGTAGTAGCAGAAACCAAAGATTTGCTTGCTTTAGAACGTGCCAGAGAATTTAAAGGAGTCTACCATGTTATTGGTGGTTTAATATCTCCAATGGATTCTGTTGGCCCTGAACTTTTAGAAATAAGGAGCTTAGTAGAAAGAGTTAGTAAATCTGAAATAGATGAGATCATATTGGCATTAACTCCTAGTGTTGAGGGAGACACAACTAGTCTTTATATTGGAAAATTGTTAGCCCCTTTTACTAAAGTTACGAGGATTGCATATGGCCTCCCAATGGGCAGTGAACTTGAATATGTGGATGAAGTTACACTTGCGAGAGCCTTAGAAGGAAGAACAATACTAAATTAGACAATGATAAACAATAATCTAATCAAGAAAGAAACAATATTAAGACTTCCCTCCTGGATAAAATTTCCTATTAGTAAAGCTTCAGAGTTCGAAAAAATACAAACACTCATCAAAAAATCAAATATTCATACTATTTGTGAAGAAGCAAGATGTCCAAATAGAGCAGAATGTTATGCCTCAGGAACAGCCACTTTTTTACTAGGTGGATCGATCTGTTCTCGTTCTTGTGCTTTTTGTCAGGTAAATAAAGGTAGACCTAGTTCTATTAATATTGATGAATGTAAACAAGTCGCTGAAGCAGTAAAAGTACTAAATCTGAAATATGTTGTTTTGACATCTGTAGCTAGAGATGATCTCCCTGATCATGGTGCAAATTTATTTATATCTACAATTGATGAGATTAGAAAAATTGATTCAACTATAAAAATAGAGGTTTTAACTCCCGATTTATGGGGAGGGGGCAAAAATTTCAATGAAACTAATAATCTTCAGACCGATAGATTGAAAATGATCTTAGAAAAAGATCCAATTTGCTTTAATCACAATCTTGAAACTGTTGAAAGACTTCAAAAAGAAGTTAGGAGAGGTGCAAATTATAAAAAATCGTTGAGTTTACTAAAAAAGTCAAAAGATATTGCTCCACGTGTTCAAACTAAATCAGGCATTATGTTAGGTCTTGGGGAAACATTGGATGAAATAAAACATACAATTTATGATCTTAAAAAAATAGATTGTGATCAAATTACAATTGGTCAATATTTAAGGCCCTCATTAAATCATTTGGAGGTTAAGAAATATTGGGATCCATCAGAGTTTGAATATTTATATCATTTTTCTAAGGAATTGGGATTCAAGAAAGTATCTTCTGGCCCCTTAGTTAGAAGTAGTTATCATGCGGGTTAACTTTTTTTAATTAAATAGAGTTTCTTTTCAAGTTTTTTCAATATTGAAATACATTCCCCGTTCATAAGTGTACCTGCACCTCCCCAGACCAATCTTAATAAAAGATCTGCTGGGCTAGAACCAACTTCTTTCACAATTCTGAAGCCTATTAACTTGAAATATCTTACAAGTTTTTTACTATATCCTTCACTATCAAAAATAGCTAAAAGTCTTGCTTTGTTGCTTGATTTCTTTTCAATTGCCCAAGCCATAGTTGTTGCCCAAATTAATTCTGAAACAAAAGCGGGAGCTTTACTAAGGATTCTTAATGTATCAAGCTGAATACCTTGTTTATTTAAATAAGTCCAACCTTTCATTTCGGCCCAAATCTTTATGATGTTATCTTTCTGTTCTGCTATAACGATTCTAAAAAAACATAATCCAAGAGTTTCTCTAACTTGAATTTTAATTAATAATCCAATGGTACCTGCTAATTTTTCTAATTCTTCAACTTTCATAATTTTGGAAAATTAATCCTGATAGATTTTATGATTATCCAGTTTCAATTTATCGATCTGTTTTTGCCTTTCTTCAAATCTTTTTCTATCATCATCACTGAATTGATTTATGCAGAAATGACATTGAATACCCTCTCTATACTCTATTCTTTTTTGATCTTGAATTGAAACAGGCATTCCACATGCATGACAAATGGAATAGGAACCTTTTTCTAATTTATGATCTAAAGAAACTCTTTTATCAAAAACGAAACATTCACCTTCAAATAAGTTTTTTTCATCTTTTACATCATTAAGGTATTGCAGAATCCCCCCTTGCAGATGATAGATATTTTTATACCCTTTCTTTTTTAATAGACTAGTAGCTTTTTCACATCTAATACCTCCGGTACAAAACATGGCTATATTTTTAGACTCTTTATTTTCTAAGTGGTTATCTAACTTATCATCTACCCATTTGGGGAATTCGCTAAAGTTTCTTGTATTTGGGTTTATAGAATTCTGAAATGTTCCTAAAGAAACCTCATAATGATTTCTAGTATCAATGACTATTGTATTTTGATTTTTAATTAACTTATTCCAATTAGCTGATTTAATATAGGTCCCATTATCTTGAGAAGGGTTTATTTCAGGGACACCCATGGTGACTATTTCTTTCTTGATTTTTATTTTTAATTTTTTGAAGACTTTCTTTTTTGAAAAGTTTACTTTTATATTCAAATTTCTATTATCTGTATATTTGTTAAGTAAATTGATAACAATATCAATTACATTTTTCTCAGCACAAATAGTTCCATTAATACCCTCACTTGCAACAATTAATAAACCCGAAAGATCGGATTCATTTTCGATTTTTAATAATTTATTTTTGAGATCAAGAATTAAGTTTTCTTGAAATGGGAAGAAAGAATAAAGAGAAACTATTTTATAATTTTTGACTTTCATAAAGAAGATAATGTTTTTTCACAAGTCTCAAAATCTTTATTAAATGTTACTCCAACCTCTTTAAGGAGTTTTCTGTCTGATTGAAAAGATGGATTTGTAGTAGTGAGTAACTCATCTCCGTAAAAAATTGAATTTGCCCCACATTGAAAACATAAAATTTGTGCTTCTTTTGAAAGCTTTTCTCGCCCTGCACTTAATCTTATTTTACTTTTAGGCATAAGAATTCTGGCTGTAGCTATCATCCTTATCATCTCAATAGAATCAATTTCTTGATTATCTTCTAAACCAGTACCTTCAATAGCCACTAATGAATTTATAGGGACACTTTCAGGGTGCGGATTCATGTTTGAAAGCACTTCCAAAAGAGATGCTCGATCGCCATTAGTTTCACCCAAACCTATTATTCCTCCACAACAAACATTGATCCCAGCATTTCTTACTCTTTTGATAGTATCTAGTCTGTCTTGATAAGTTCTAGTCGTAATAATATTTTTATAATTCTCAGGACTAGTATCAAGATTGTGGTTATAAGCAGTCAAACCTGCATCAGCCAGTCTAGAAGCTTGTTCTTCTGTAAGCATCCCAGCAGTAACGCATGCTTCCATCCCTAGATCTCTAACGCCGCTTACCATCTCTAGCATTGCATTAAAAGACTTCCCATCTCTAATTTCTCTCCATGCCCAACCCATACAAAACCTATCTGCACCCTCTTTTTTTGCTATTTGTGCTCTTGCTAAAACCTCTTCAACTTGAAATTGTGGATGACTTTTAATTTCGCTAGTACT
The DNA here is from genome assembly GCF_017695965.1 of Prochlorococcus marinus CUG1416. Taxonomy (NCBI): domain Bacteria; kingdom Bacillati; phylum Cyanobacteriota; class Cyanophyceae; order Synechococcales; family Prochlorococcaceae; genus Prochlorococcus; species Prochlorococcus marinus. The sequence continues at coordinate 78,931 of NZ_JAAORM010000004.1, read as the reverse complement.
ATAAATTGATTGACTACAATACGAGCAATTTTCCTCACATCCACCAGTTTTTACGCTGAACAATGATGCTAATTGAATGTTGTATTTGTTAAATTTCCTGTGAACGATTTGTGATTCCCACATTAAATCAATCAGAGGCATATTAAGTATTTCTAATATCTCCTCTTTATTCCAATCGAACCTAATCTCTCTTAATAAATGATTATTCGAATTAGTCATTTTTTGTTAGGAAGTACATTGAGAATCTTCATAAGATCCATTTGGTAATGATTCTATACCGCCGAAACGTCTATTCCTTGATTGGTAATCAATTATTGCTTTAAGAAATTCTAACTCATTGAAGTCAGGCCACAATACGTCAGATATATAAATTTCTGAATAAGCTAATTGCCATAAAAGAAAATTACTTATCCTTTTTTCTCCACTTGTTCTTATTAGTAATTCTGGATCATTAATTCCTTGAGTTAATAGCGTTGAATTAAATAATTCTTCATTAACTTCACTTGGATTTATTTCCCCAGAAGAAGATTTTAATGCTAGTTCTTTCGCAACTTTTACTATTTCTTGTCTACCTCCGTAATTTACACAAACATTTAATAAAAAAGCATTATTGTTTTTAGTTAGAGATTCTGAACTGTAAATTGTTTTTTTTAAAGTCTCTGGTAAGGGGGTTAAATCCCCAATAAATTTTATTTTAATTGATTCTTGATGTATCTCTTTAATTTCATTTTTTAAAACTTCGGTAAAAAGATTTATAAGGAAATCAACTTCTTTAGTTGGCCTTGTCCAATTTTCAGTTGAAAAAGCATAAACAGTAAGTATCTTACAACCTAATTTGTTTGATGCTCTAATAATCTCTTTTAATACACTAACGCCCTTGTTATGACCAAATGATCTAGGTAGGCCTTTTTTAGTGGCCCATCTCCCATTTCCGTCCATAATTATTGCTACGTGTTCTGGTACTTTTTGCTTATCTATTCTCTTGAATAAGTCATTATTTGCCTTGTCAATTATTTTCCCTAAGCTCATTAGTTAATCCTTTTTGTGAGTAAAGATTTCTGATTTATTGGACTCTTTTACATTTATATCAGTGATAATGTTATCACTTTGGTTTGTGTTTTGGGATAAGGCATTTTTACTTAAAGATGATTTGCTTGTTCCTATAGAGTTTTGATTACCAATTAAATTTACAAGAAGTTCTTGTAACCTACTGCTTGTAATTGGTCTTTCCAGTTTGCCTTGGTTCGCTAAGGATAATGTACCTGTCTCTTCAGAAACAACAATACAAATACATCTATCAAATCTTTCTGTGATTCCTAATGCGGCTAAATGTCTTGTGCCGTATCTACTAATTCCTTGCCTGGATAGAGGAAGTATTACACCCGCAGATATTATTTTGTTACCTTTCACAAGAACTGCACCATCATGTAAAGGTGTATCTGTTGCAAAAAGATTTATTAAAAGGTCAGTTGACAATTGTGCTTCAATTTTAGTACCAGAATATAAAAAATCTTCGGGCCTTAAGTCACTCCCCAAATCTACAACAATTAAAGCACCTCTTCTATTTTGAGAGAGTTTACCTGCAGTATCAACTAATTGAGTAATAGTTGTTGAAGTTGCTCTAAATTCCTTGGGTGGATTTCCTAGTAAAACAGCTAACCTACCAGTGCCTAATAATTCCATTAATCTTCTAAGCTCACCTTGCCAAAGAATCGCTAATGAAAGAGAGCAAGCGAGTACTACTGCATCAATTAATTTTGATGTTAATGGAAGGTAGGCATATCTTTGTATAAACCATGCGGATGAGACTAAAAACAAATATCCTCTTAAAAGCCAAAGTGTCCTCTTTTCTTTTACTCTAGAAAATAATAAAAGTCCAAAACCAACAGCAAATAAAACATCTAATAAAAGATTTAAATTTATAATCCCCCAGAAATTCACATTAATAATAAAATTAATTTAAATGTACCTAATTTTGTTTAATAAAGCGATCAGGTAAGACATCATATTTTAAAAGATCAGATGGACTTTCTCTCTTTTGAATAATCTCTGCTTCACCATCACAAACTAAGATTGCAGCAGGTCTTGGAATTCTGTTGTAGTTAGAACTCATTGAATTATTGTATGCACCAGTACCAAAAACGCAAATTAGATCACCTGTTTTGCAATCTGCTAATTCTATCTCCTTGAATAATACATCTCCTGATTCGCAGTGCTTACCAGCAATAGTATATTTATTTTTGGAATTAAAATTATGGGGATTACTTACCAAACATGCAGAATAATTTGATTGATATGTTATTGGTCTTGGATTATCACTCATCCCACCATCAACAGATAAGTATGTTCTGATACCTGGAATTTCTTTAAAGGCTCCAATTTTGTAAATTGTTATACCTGCTGTAGATACAATAGATCTTCCAGGTTCACACATTAATGTAGGGAAATCTAAATTGTTTTTTTGACAAGCCTTAATAACAGAATTAGAAATTGTTTTTACCCATTCATCAATTGAAGGGGGATCATCACTTTCTGTATATTTAATACCTAAACCTCCACCAACATTTAGTTCCTCGATATTATGGCCAAATTTTTTGGCGTCTAAAATTACCTTTACCATAATTTCACTAAGATCATTATGAGGTTCTAGTTCAAAAATCTGGGAACCAATATGAGCATGTATCCCTGTTAATTTTAGATGTTTAGTCTCTCTTATACTGGCAAACAAAATATTCAAATATTCAATTCCAAAACCAAACTTGCTATCAAATGATCCTGTCCTTATGTATTCATGTGTGTGGCATTCTATTCCAGGAGTAAAGCGAATCATGATCTCTAAGTCATGATTTAATGAATTTGAAATTGCCTCTAATCTTTTTAAGTCAAAGTCATTATCTACAATTATTTTTATATTGTTTCTGACTGCGAATTGGATCTCTTTATCAGATTTATTGTTACCATGAAAAACAATCTTTTCATTTGGTACCCCGCCTTTTAGAGCAGTTAATAATTCACCTTCTGAAACCGCATCAAGTCCTAAACCTTCTGAGGAAACAAGGTTACTCATAAAAATTGAACTATTTGCTTTTGATGCATATATCGGTAGAGACTTTCCTGGGTAGTATTTTTTTAATGCTTTTTTATATGCTCTACAAGAGTTTCTCAAAGTGATTTCATCCAAAACATAAAGAGGAGAATCATATTTTCTAACTAATTCTTCAACAGAACATCCACCAACTGATAATTTTCCATCAACTTCTACGGAAGTAGTAACAGGTACGATATTCTTATTTGGACTTTCCAGGTCAATTGTCTGTCTTAAAAAGGATTTTTTTTCTTCCATGGGAGATCTCTAAATAAAGTCATTCTTAGTTGTCATATCTTATAATGACTTTAATTCCGGTTTTTTGAATACATATTCATTATTAAATGATATCTATTAAACGAATAAATGAGAATGATATTGATTTATGTTATGAATTAGATTTAAATACACTTTCGTTATGGACCAAAAAACAATGGGGTAGTGAATTCAAAAAGCAGGGTACAAAAATCGTCGGTTTGTTAATTGATAATTTACTTATAGGAGTGTGCGTTTTTCAAGTTGTTCTTGACGAAGCTCAAATAAATTATTTTGTAGTAGACCAGAAGTTTAGGAAAAAGGGTTTTGGCTCTTACCTTATGAACTATTTAATAAAACAATGTGAAAAATTAAATGTAAAAAAATTACTTTTGGAAGTATCTAGGAGTAATGTTATTGGTCAAAAATTTTATAGCCGCTTCGATTTCCCTACTGTCGGGGTTAGAAAAAACTATTATAAAGATGGTTCGGATGCTCTTCTAAAAGAAAAAAAAATAACAAAATAACTTAAAAATTTGTTTGTTCGGATAACCAGAATGCTTGAAATTACTATAATTTACTGCTATATCACTAAAAAATTTAATTTTACTTGAATAAAATATACATTTGGGTATTCACAAAAGCTCATTCTGAACACAAAATTGTCATATTGCTGGTAGGTTATTAGTAGGAATTTAATCTTCTAATGTTTGAAAGATTTACTGAAAAAGCTATAAAAGTCATTATGCTTGCCCAAGAGGAAGCTAGACGACTTGGCCATAATTTCGTAGGAACGGAACAAATTCTTTTAGGTTTAATTGGAGAAGGAACGGGGGTCGCAGCAAAGGTACTTAAATCACTTGGAGTTAACTTAAAAGACTCAAGGATTGAAGTTGAAAAGATAATTGGTAGAGGTTCAGGTTTTGTAGCAGTTGAAATACCCTTTACTCCTAGGGCAAAAAGAGTCTTAGAATTATCTCTTGAAGAGGCTCGTCAACTAGGGCACAACTATATAGGAACTGAACATTTATTACTGGGCTTAATAAGAGAAGGTGAGGGCGTAGCTGCAAGAGTTCTTGAAAATCTTACTATTGACCTTACCAAAGTAAGAACTCAAGTTATAAGAATGTTAGGAGAAACAGCTGAAGTTGGTAGTGGGACAAATTCAAGTAAGGGTAACTTAAAAACTGCTACGCTTGATGAATTTGGAACAAATTTAACAAAATTAGCTAGTGAATCAAAACTAGATCCAGTAGTTGGACGACATTCAGAAATAGATCGTGTAGTTCAAATATTAGGTAGGAGAACAAAAAATAATCCTGTTCTCATTGGTGAACCTGGCGTAGGTAAAACAGCTATTGCAGAAGGTTTAGCTCAAAGAATACAAATAGGAGATATTCCAGACATACTTGAAGAAAAAAGAGTTTTAACTCTTGATATAGGACTTTTAGTTGCTGGAACAAAATATAGAGGAGAATTTGAAGAAAGATTAAAAAAAATAATGGAAGAAATTAAAACTGCGGGTAATGTAATACTTGTCATAGATGAAGTGCATACTTTAATTGGTGCCGGAGCTGCTGAAGGGGCTATAGACGCTGCGAACATTCTGAAGCCAGCATTAGCCAGAGGAGAACTTCAATGTATTGGAGCAACAACTCTCGATGAATATAGAAAACATATTGAAAGAGATGCTGCACTCGAAAGAAGATTTCAACCTGTCATGGTTGGGGAGCCATCTATTGAAGATACAATCGAAATCTTAAAAGGTCTTAGAGAACGTTATGAGCAACATCATCGTCTAAAAATTACTGATGACGCACTTGAGGCTGCAGCTCATCTAGGTGATCGTTATATATCTGATAGATTTTTACCTGATAAGGCTATAGACCTTATAGATGAGGCAGGAAGTAGAGTTCGTTTGATAAATTCTAAACTTCCCCCTGAAGCCAAACAAATAGATAAAGAACTAAGACAAATCCAAAAACAAAAGGAAGAATCTGTAAGAGACCAAAATTTTGATCAAGCTGGCCAATTAAGAGAAAAAGAGATCGAATTATCTACAAAAATTAAGGAGATATTGGAAAATAAAAAAGAATCTACATCTAAAGATCAAAATGATATTGATACTAATTCTGTTAAAAATGATTCAAAACTCTTACAAAACCCTCTAGTAAGTGAAGAAGATGTAGCACATATTGTTGCTTCGTGGACAGGTGTACCTGTTCAAAAACTAACAGAAACCGAATCAGTCAAGCTCCTTAATATGGAGGAAACACTTCACCAAAGACTAATTGGACAAGATGAAGCTGTAAAGGCTGTTTCTAAAGCTATTAGAAGAGCAAGAGTTGGATTGAAAAATCCTAATAGGCCTATCGCAAGTTTTATTTTCTCAGGACCTACTGGGGTTGGTAAAACTGAATTGACTAAATCCTTGGCTTCATATTTCTTCGGTAGTGAAGAAGCAATGATTAGATTAGATATGTCAGAATTTATGGAAAGACATACAGTTAGTAAACTTATAGGTTCCCCTCCTGGTTATGTTGGTTTTAATGAAGGTGGCCAGCTTACTGAGGCGGTTAGAAGACGTCCATATACTGTTGTTTTATTTGATGAAGTTGAAAAGGCTCATCCAGATGTATTTAATTTATTATTGCAACTACTCGAGGATGGTAGATTAACAGATTCAAAGGGTAGAACTGTAGATTTTAAAAATACTTTGCTAATAATGACTTCTAATATTGGTTCTAAAGTGATAGAGAAAGGAGGAGGCGGTTTAGGATTTGAATTTTCAGGTGATTCTGTTGAAGATAGCCAATACAATAGAATAAAATCTTTAGTTAACGAAGAACTAAAGCAATATTTTAGACCTGAATTTTTAAATAGACTTGATGAAATAATTGTATTCAGGCAACTAACTAAAAATGAGGTTAAAGAAATTGCTGAAATAATGTTGCAAGAGGTTTTTGCAAGATTACAAGATAAGGGCATTAAATTAAATGTAACAGATGCTTTCAAAGAAAGACTTGTTGAAGAAGGCTATAATCCTGCTTATGGTGCAAGACCCTTAAGAAGAGCTGTTATGCGCTTATTAGAGGATAGTTTGGCGGAAGAAGTTCTGTCTGGGAGAATAAAAGATGGAGATAAGGCTTTAGTTGATATAGATGATAATAAAAAAGTTACAATTAATATTTCTTCTGAAGAATCTCCTCAAGAGTTGGCAAGTGCTAATTTCTAGTTATTCAAAATAAATATGCAGTCAATCTCTCCAGAAAGTATATATAGGGGAAATTATGCCTGGGAAAAATCTTTACCTCAAATTACCAAACTAACTAAAAGGCCATTAATTGTAGGGAGAGGCATTAATACTAATAATCTGAGAAATAAAATTTTCATTGATTTAAAAAATCAAAAACTTAATGTTAATTCTGCTAATTTACAATTTGATTGTTGTTATGAAGACATTTCAAGAGTAAAGAACATCATCTTAAAGAATAATCATGATTCTGTTATCGCGGCTGGAGGTGGAAAAGTTCTAGATTCTGGAAAATATATAGCAGATTGTCTTAATATCCCTTGTATTACAGTCCCTCTTAGCGCCTCTACCTGTGCAGGTTGGACAGCCTTATCTAATATTTATACAAAAAATGGTCAATTCATAAAGGATGTTGCATTAGGATCTTGTCCGAAAATCCTAGTATATGATCATAAATTTATTCAAACAGCTCCATCAAGAACTCTTGCAAGTGGCATAGCGGATGCTTTGGCAAAATGGTATGAATCCTCAATAACAAGTTCAACAATTGATGATGGCCTTGTTCAACAAGCTATTCAGATATCAAGAGTTTTAAGAGATCAACTACTAATAGATGGTGAAAAAGCATTTAAGGGTGAATTTGAAAATAATCTTTCTTGGCGAAATACTATAGAAGCGTGTGGACTTACAGCAGGATTAGTAGGTGGAATTGGGGGAGGAAAGTGTAGGACTGCTGCCGCACATGCTATCCATAATGCAATCACGCAGATAATAACCCCAAATAAATTCTTACATGGTGAGATTGTTGGGGTTGGATTATTATTGCAATTGAGACTAGAAGAAATGAAAAATAATAATAAATTAGCTGATCAATCAAGTAAACAATTATTGGTACTTATGAAAGAATTGAATTTGCCAACTACTATTGCAGAACTTGGAATAAATGTTTTTGAAAATAACAATTTAGAGAAAATTGCTAACTTTACTTGTCGAGATAAATCTGAGATTCACTTCTTGCCTTTTGAAATTCATAAACAGGATATAGTTCAGGTCATTGCAAATTTTGAACAACAAAAAATCAAAATATAATTATCTTTTTGACTAAAACCCATTTCGAACAACTTAGCGATTTGAATCTTGATTATTTTGAGAGTGCCAGAATATCTCTATTAGATCCATTAGGTCTTTATTTGGCAAATGATGTTAAGTGGATTAAACTCAATGAGAACTGGAATTCTATGAAATTCCCTGTGGTCATGGGAGGAAAAGGTCAACCTATACTTCTCCTACATGGCTTTGACAGTAGTTTTTTAGAGTTTAGGAGAATATATCAATCATTAAAAAGAAATTTCCAAGTTATAATTCCTGATCTGTTAGGGTTTGGTTTTAGTCCTAGGTGCGCAACAAATGAATACAATCCCTCAAAAATAATTTCATATTTAATTGATCTCCTTAAGACCTTACAAATAACAAAGAATCTAAAAATTATTGGTGCCTCTATGGGAGGCTCAACAGCTTTAAAACTTTCTTTTGAATTCCCTGATTCTATTGATAAAATTATCCTTTTATCTCCTGCAGGATTGTTCGGAGAACCTAAGAACATTCCTTTTCCTCTTAACCAAATTGGGGCCTCATTTCTTGGATTGCCGCAGGTCAGAAAAAGTCTTTGTAGGCAAGCATTTGCTTTCCCAGATGAATGTGTTGGTGAAATGGAAGAGCAAATTGCTTCAATTCATTTAGGTTGTAAAGGATGGAGGAATTCACTTGCATCATTTGCGAAAAGTGGAGGGTTTGCTGGAACACATAAATATATTCAAAACATCCCAATTAAAGCAGTTTGTGGAGAAAATGATCGCATTCTTGGAAAAAAAGAGATTAAAAATTTAAGGAAAATTGATAAATTAAATTTTGTAGGGTTGCAAAATTGCGGTCATCTTCCTCATGTAGATTTACCATCATTATCTAGTAAAATTATCCATGATTATTTTCTGGAATAAAAAATATCATAATTAATTTAGATACTTGAGAATTATAAAAATGTAATACAAAACAGATGGAGTAAAAATGTAGCTGTCAATTCTGTCAAGAATACCTCCATGTCCCGGTAAAAAAGTACCGGAATCTTTTATTTTTGCATCTCTCTTCATCATTGATTCAATTAAATCTCCAACTAATGCCATAAGAGAAATTAAAATTCCATACAAAATTCCAACTAAAAATGGATTTTCCCATTTCAGTAAAAATGCGAAAAATATTGATAATAATATTGAACAGGATATTCCTCCAATTAAACCTTCTATTGTTTTGCTAGGAGATATTGGCGAAAGAGATTTTTTACCAAATGACTTCCCAATAAAATAAGAACCAATATCACTAGCTACAATTAAAAAACAAGAAGTTAAAGTTAAATTTAAACCTGTAGTATTTGATAAGTTTTCAAACGAAATAAAACCTTGATTATAATTTATTATCACTGAATCCAATCCCCTTAACTTAATCCAGTAACTAGGTAAAAAACCTAAATAGAATAAACCAAAAATAGAAGCTGCAATATCTGAAATTGTTCCAGGTTTTGGTTGCAAAAGTAACCAAGTGCATATTCCAACTGAACAGATAGGCAAAATTGAATTTGATATTTCTCCTTCAAGCAAACCTATGGTCTCAAGATAAGCAGAAACTATAATAACGAAAGATGAAAATAATGTAGTTTTTGTGGCAGGTTTTATTCCTTTAAATTCTGCCATTCTAAAAAATTCTAATAATGCTAAATAAGTAAGCAACGCTGTTGCTAATGTAAAAAACCATCCTCCCAATAAAACAACAATTAAACCAAATATTCCTATAAGTAATCCGCTTCTTAATCTCATATCAAATTTCTATGTTTATATAACTCTTATATTAAAATTTACCAGATCTTTGTTGTATAAACTTTGATTATTTATCCAATTAAACCTATCGATGTCAATTTTTTCCCCAGGAACTAGTATAGGAATCCCAGGAGGATAAGGGCAAATAATTTCTCCAGAAATTTTATTTAATGATTGCAAGAAAGGTATACTACGAGTTTCACTCCTCCAAGCAATTCCAATTTCAATATCTGGTGCTTGAACTAATTTAAAGGGCGATTGGAGCACTTCTAAACTTTTAGACTTTTTAGAATTTAATAGTAATTTATTCCATAACTTTTCAAATATATTAATAAAATCTTTTTGATTCGCAAATCCTAAGCAAAAAGTTAGAGTCATCATTTCGGGTAATTCAGCAATAAGACCATTTTTATAGAAAAAATTATCAGCAGTAAAACCATCAATTCCAGCCTTAGAGGTATTCAATACTATTTTTAATGGATCTTGGGTTTCTATGAGGGGAATATTCTTTTGGATTAATTTTTTGTAGATGCTTTTTGCCTCTATAATTCTTTTTTGATATTTTGATAAACTTTTTTTATTAAGCCAGTCTTTAATAGACTCTTCACAAGATGAAAGTAATAAGGAACTTGGACTAGTAGTTTGCAACAAATTAATACTCTTGATTAAATTTTGCTCATTTACTAGATTCCCTTTGTACCAAAGTGCAGCAGTTTGAGTTAAACCATTTAGCGACTTATGCAATGAGTGAACGACTAAATCAGCATTTGATATTAAAGCGGACTTTGGGAGGTTAAGGTTTTCACAAAAAAGGAAATATGAACCATGGGCTTCATCAACCAAAACAGGTAGACTTTTTTGATGACAAAGATCTATTAAAGGGCCTAAATCTCCCGAATAACCATGATAAGAAGGATTTACTAGAATTACCCCTACAATTTTTTTTTCATTAAAATTTATTTTCTTAAATACATTTTTCAACCATTTTTTTGTTATTGGTTTGTAATGACCGGTTTCTGATGAAAAATCTAGGTCAAAGAATATTGGATGTATGTTCTGCATCGCACAGATTTTTATAACACTTATATGAACATTTCTTGGCATCAGAATAGTTTCTCCAGGTTTTGCCATTGAAATTACCGCTGATTGTATCAATCCAGAGGCTCCATTGACTCCAAAAAAACATCCTTTCGCCCCAAATTTGTCAGAGAATTCTTTTTGGGTTTTGGCAATTAATCCGTTTTGGGATAGTGGTGAACCTATCTCTGGTAGTTCCGGTAAGTCCCAATACCCAGGTTGATTTTTTAATAATTGCACTAATTTCTTGGGTAAAGCTGCCCCTCTGTTATGAGCGGGAAAGAAAAGTGACTTTAAAAACTTTTTAGTCAGAAAAGATGAAATACTCATAAAGTATTATTTACATATATAGAATGAACCAAATGGAATTCTTCTTTGATATTTTTTAACTTTAATGACAAGATCTTATTCGAAATATTCAGTAAAAGATGACTTGATTTGGTTGATTTTGAGACCATGGATTTTCATCCCAAGAGTTTTATATATCCTTTTAACTTTTATTTTTCTTTTTTTAAGAATACTTTTTCAAGGTAACAGTAAAAATAAAAATGTACAAAAAAATCTTTCAAAATATCTTTTTGATGTAATAACAGATTTAGGTCCATGTTTTATAAAATTAGGCCAGGCACTCTCAACTAGACCAGATCTTGTAAGACAAGATTGGCTGACAGAACTTACAAACTTGCAGGATAATCTCCCAGCATTTGATCACAAAATTGCTTTAAAAATTATTGAAGAGGAACTTGGGGCCTCACCTAATGAATTATTTGATGAGTTCCCTGAAAGTCCTATCGCTTCAGCAAGCTTAGGTATGGTTTATAAAACAAAAACAAAAAATAATACTTATGTAGCTGTGAAAGTACAGAGGCCAAATTTGTACTTTCTTATAAGAAGAGATGTTGTAATATTAAGGTTTTTAGCAACTTTTTTGTCACCATTTTTACCATTAAATATTGGTGTTGGAATTGGAGAAATAATAGATGAATTCGGTAAGGCACTTTTTGATGAAATTGACTATGAAAAAGAGGGAGAAAACGCTTTAAAGTTTGCAGATTTATTCAAAGATAACCCTAATGTTTTTATACCTAAATTGGAAAAACAGTTTTCATCTAAGAGAATTATTACAACCTCTTGGATTGATGGAGTTAAGTTAAGAGATCGGGCTTTATTGGAGGAAAATAACTTAGTACCTTCCTCTTTTATAAAAACTTGTGTAATCAGTGGTCTTCAGCAATTATTTGAATATGGATATTTTCATGCTGACCCACACCCTGGGAATATGTTTGCGCTCAAAGGAGGAAATGCAGATTGTGGAAATTTAGCTTATGTAGATTTCGGAATGATGGATACAATTACAAATTCAGATAGACTTACTCTCATTAAAGCTATTGTTCACATAATAAATGATGAATATTATCTTCTTGCAAAAGATTTTCAGAAATTAGGTTTTTTAACTAAAGAACAAGATCTTCAAAAACTTGTTAAACCATTAAAAGAAGTTTTAGGAGGATCTCTAAGTGCTGAGGTTGGCAATTTTAATCTTAAAAATGTAACGGATAAATTCTCAAAACTAATGTATTCTTATCCATTTAGGGTGCCCAGTAGGTTTGCGTTGATAATAAGAGCTGTTGTTAGTCAAGAAGGTTTGGCTTTAAGACTAGATCCCGAATTTAAAATTTTAAAAATTGCATATCCCTATATAGCGAAAAAACTACTTACTGATAATTCTGAAGAGATTTTAGAAATTCTTTTAGAAGTTATTTTTGATAAAAAAGGTCGAATCCAAATAGAAAAAGTTCAAAGTTTACTTAATATTTTATTTAAAGATTCTGAAAATATTAATTCAGACCTAATACCAGTTGCTAATGCTGGATTGAAATTATTTGTTAGTAAAAAAGGATCCGAAGTTAGGAAAAATCTTCTTTTAAGCCTTATAAAAGATGATAAATTAGAATTGACTGATGCAAAAAAACTTTTAGGTTTAATTAGAGATACATTTAGCCCTTTGAATATTGCAAAAAGTGCAGTTCAAAATATGATCTCCCCAGTTTAGTTTTTATATTTATAAATAGTAATTAACTAATGATTTTTAATTGATTAAAATCAATGGAACTACTATTAATATTTTGAAAAATCTTTTTTTATTCTATAAAAAAACTAATAAAAATAAAGACTTTAATCATGGAGTAGTTGATCAGTATAAAGAAATTGCGAAGTTAGTAAAAGAAGCAAGAATCCAACAAAACCTAACAATACAAGAATTGTCTCATATTTCAAAGATCCCTGAACAAACAATAAATTCTATTGAAAATAATAATAAAAATATTAGGCCTAAGTATCCCTTTATAAGATCTATATTAATTAAATTAGAAGAATGCTTAGTATTAAAAAAAAATACATTAGTAGAATTAGCAATTAGAGAAAAAGAAATTTTTAAAAAAGAAAAAAAAGCTTTTCTTGTCAGCAAAATTGATCTTATAAATACTTGGCAGGGAAGTGTTTTGTATTTTTTTATATTAGTTCTAACTATATTTATATTAAAGAGATACTTTGTCTTAAATGTAAATTTTATAGAGATTCAAAATATGGAAAATAAAATCATTGATAAATAACTATCAATGAATCTCTATTTTCTAGTCCTCCCAAAATTATTTCCTAGATCACTAAAAAGTCTAATATTGTCTTCAATTTCCTCTATAGGTTTATTTAGCTTCCATTTCCAGTTATTTTTTGTAGTTCCTGGTCTATTTAATCTACTTGTATCATCTAGAGATAATATATCTTGTATTGGAGCGATAAAGAGATTAGCATTTGTACCCATGCCAATTTCTATTAAACTCCAAGAAGGATTTTCTGAAAATTTATACTCATCTTTTATTCTTGTTTTGGATTCATTATCTAAACATTCCCACCATGATAGTGAAGTTGAGTTGTCATGAGTACCTGTATAAACAACCCAATTTTCTCCTTCAATATTCTTAGGTAAATACGGGTTATCTTCGTTGCCATCAAAAGCGAATTGCAATATTTTCATGCCAGGTAGTTCAAAATTTCTCCTTAATTTTTCCACATCTGGTGTTATTACTCCAAGGTCCTCCGCGATAATTGGTAGATAGTCATCCCTTAAATCTTTTTTTAGTTTATTTAATAGTGTTCTACCTGGAGAATTTATCCATTTGCCAAAAATTGCCGATTTAGAATTGCCATTAACTCTCCAGTAACCCGCTAAACCTCTGAAATGATCCAATCTCAATAGGTCCACAAGTTCAAATTGCCTTTTAAATCTTTTTCTCCACCAATCGAAATTAGTCTTTTTATGTTTTGACCAAAAGTAAGTTGGGGTCCCCCATAATTGTCCCGTTGATGAGAAATAATCAGGTGGTACACCACTTTGAAAGATTAAATCTCCATTTTTAAAAATTGAAAATAGTGATTTATTACTCCATACGTCGGCGCTATCCCTAGAAACATAAAAGGGTAAATCACCTATTAACTTAATATTCCTTGATTTTGCAAAGTTTTTAATTACGCTCCATTGCTCATCTAAATGCCACTGTATTAATTTTTTAATAAGTATCTCTTCAGCTTTTTTCTGAATCCATGATTTTAAAAATTTCTTGTTTTTTATTTTAAATTCTTGAGGCCATTGCCACCAAGGCAACATATTAAATTCTTCCTTGATAACAATAAATGTTGCGTAATCTTCAACCCAAGAATTCTTACTAACCCAGTTGTAAAAATCAAGTTTTCTCTCTTCAGATTGAGAACTCCAACCTTGCAAAAGGAGGTGACCTAATTTTTTTGTTAAATCATCCGCAACATCAAACTCAAAATGATTCTTATTCTGATATGTGGGTCCTAAATCTTCTTTATTAGAAATGAAAATAAAACCTTTCTCGATTAAATCATCTATATCTAGAAACCATGGATTCAGTGCAAAACTAGATGGTGAACTATATGGAGACCCTGTAGAATCAGTAGGTGTAAGAGGTAAAAATTGCCAGTATTCGATCCCATACTTATGAAGTGTTTTTATCCACTCTTTAGCGCCTCTACCAAAAGTTCCACATATTCTTCCTCCTGGTATACTTGTAGGATGCATAATTACGCCTAATGATTTTTTTGTAAGAACTTTTTGTATAGGCATGTTTTTAATTATATTTTGATTCTTTACAATTAAATTGTTATTAATTCCCTAAATTCAACGATATACAAATTTTTTTTAATTGACAAATATTATACCAATTATTTTATGACTGAATTAAAAATAAGTTCTAATTTTTGATCGGCATTTTATATTTTGATCAAGAGATATGTCTTTTGAAAAGATCTAGTCATTATCTTTTGCGAAATTCTCATAAACGACTACGATAAGAATATAGTTTTATAGTGCTAATTTCGTGACAAGTTTTATCACGGCAGTGCAGAATAAAGAATCTAATTTTAATCTAAGTAATAGTAGATTAAGGCTAGTAAGTGGAACAACAAATCCTAAACTAGCTGAAGAAATTGCATCATACTTAGGGATTAAAAATGTACCTTTAGTATCTAAAAGATTTGCTGATGGAGAACTTTATGTCCAGATTCAGCAATCTATTAGAGGTTGCGATGTGTTTCTAATACAACCTACATGCGCCCCTGTAAACGATAGTTTAATGGAACTTATGATTATGGTTGATGCTTGTAAAAGGGCCTCTGCCAGGCAAATAACGGCAGTAATACCTTATTTTGGATATGCAAGGGCAGATAGAAAGACTTCTGGCAGAGAATCTATAACTGCAAAACTAACTGCTAATTTACTAGAGAAGTCTGGAGTTGACAGAGTTCTTGCTATGGATTTACATTCAGCTCAAATACAAGGTTATTTTGATATACCATGCGATCATATTTACGGTTCACCAGTATTAATTGATTATTTAGAAAGTTTAAATTTAGAGGAAGTTGTAGTTGTCTCTCCTGATGTAGGCGGAGTGGCGAGAGCAAGAGCATTCGCAAAATTAATGAAAGATGCTCCTTTGGCTATAATTGATAAAAGGAGATCAGCTCATAATATCGCTGAAAGTCTTACAGTTATTGGAGAAGTTAAAGGTAAAACGGCTATTCTTATAGACGACATGATAGACACGGGCGGCACGATTTGTTCTGGAGCTAATTTATTAAAAAAAGAAGGGGCTAAAAGAATATTTGCATGTGCTTCACATGCTGTATTCTCTCCTCCTTCTTATGAAAGATTAAGTACTAAGGATCTTTTTGAACAAGTTATAGTCACTAACAGCATACCAGTTATTGTTAATGATAATTTCCCACAGTTAAAAGTCCTTTCTGTAGCAAATATGCTTGGTGAAGCTATTTGGAGAATACACGAAGAAAGTTCCGTTAGCTCAATGTTCAGATGATGAATAAATTCAATAAAATTATTTTTTGCTTTCCTTTACAAGTTTCTTTAAACTTTTTTCATAATCATTTTTTATATTCTTTGGAATGCTTTCAGGGCAAATATTAAGAGCACTTCCAACAATCTGAAATGTACCTGCGTTATATAACTTTTTTTCGTCAAGTTTTTTGCTTCCTAATTCTTTAATAGCACCTCCATGCTTGCCAATTATTACATTTGCAAAGGTAGCACTAGCAATACCAAGACCTTTTTTAAAATCTACTTCAGCTTTTGAAGCTATACATAAATAAGATGCCCCCATTTGTCGATATAAGAAAAGATCTTTTTCAGAAGCAGCAATTAAATTTTTTTCGGCCTTGATTTGTCTATTTATTGTATTAATCTCTATAAATATGAAGGATATAAAAAGGCTAATACCTAACAATTTAAGAATTCTTTTTGAATAAAAATTAATATCCATTAACTAATAATTTTTTATACAAGATAACATTTTTCTTTTTAAAATTAGTCTATAAAAAGACTTACTTAATAATTTTTATTTCGTGATGATTCTCTACAATTTTTAACTTGTTTTTATTCCATGAATATATAACCCTGAATCTATAATTATCTAAATCTACAAGTCTTGTATGTTCAATAATATACCAATCTTTATAAGAGGATTCAAAAATCATTTCGTGTTCATCAACTTGCTTAATATTTGAAATACCTGCATCATTACTTAAATAAAAATTTTCCCTCATAAGTTGGTGTCCCTTTATGAATGCACACATTTCTCCACGCTCTTTATATTGGGGATTTTCCTCAAAGAAATTATATTTTTTTTCTGGATACCAGGTGAATTTATAGTGCGACTCCCATTCAGATTTATTCTCAAGAGCTTGTATATTTATATTCATGCATAAATTATATGTTTTTTGTACTTCATCAAAAAAATATGTTCTATTAGATTTCCATAATCCAATATTTCTTGAAAACCATCTTTTTAAATTACTATTCAAATTAATTTCAGGAGAATTATTATCGCCAAAATTTAGATTTTTCTTTTGATTAATAACATCCATATATAAATAAGTCCTATTTATTTCATAGCTTATCTGTAGAATAAAAATAAATATCTTAATGTGTTTATAAGGATTAACAGCTTTTCAACACTTCAGAGGAAATCATTTGAATGATAAAAAAGAGTTAAAATTAATACTTGTAGTAGCTAGAAATCAACTTTCTAGTAGTGATATTAAGTCCCTAATTGCTTATTTAGAATCAGATGATTGTGAATTTGAGATATCTCTTCAGATTTCTGAGCCCACAGAACAACCAGAATTACTCGAACTGCATAGATTAGTTGCTATTCCTGCTCTTATAAAGGTTTCCCCAGCTCCAAAGCAAATATTTGCTGGAAGTAATATTTTCTCTCAGTTGCAGAAATGGTTGCCAAGGTGGAGAGAGGAAGGCCTAACAAAAAATCTGGGAATTAATTTGCAGCCACCCAAAATTGATTCAATAAGAACTCAAAAAGAATTTCTTCTTGAAGACGAACTTCTTGTTTTAAGACAAGAAAATGAGACATTAACAAAAAGAATAGAATCTCAGGAAAGATTATTAAGAATGGTCGCGCATGAACTGAGAACCCCCTTAACTGCAGCCACGTTGGCTGTTCAAAGTCAAAAACTTGGACAAATAGATATTTCAAAATTTCAAGATGTGATTAAAAGACGTCTAGAAGAAATTGAACTCTTATCTCAGGATCTTTTAGAGGTTGGAACAACTAAATGGGAAGCATTATTTAATCCTCAAAAAATTGATTTGGGTAATATTAGTGCTGAAGTAATACTCGAATTAGAAAAACTCTGGAGATTAAGGAATATTGAAATTGATACTGATATTCCCTCTGATCTGCCAAGTGTATTTGCAGATCAAAGAAGAATGAGGCAAGTATTTTTAAATTTAATTGAAAATGCTATTAAATTTTCTAAAGACTCTGGGTCAATAAAAATTACAATGATCCATAAGACAAATCAATGGGTAGAAATAACAATTTGTGACAAAGGTGTCGGGATTCCTTTGAGCGAACAAAAAAGAATTTTCTTGGATAGAGTTAGGCTCCCACAGACTTCTGAAGGAACTTCAGGATTTGGGATTGGACTATCTGTATGCAGGAGAATAGTACAAGTCCATGGAGGAAGAATATGGGTCGTATCTGAAGTTGGTGTCGGTTCGTGCTTCCATTTCACGGTTCCTGTGTGGCAAGGACAAAACAAAGAGCAACAATACTTGACGAAAGGCTAGCCTTACTCTTAATTTTTAATAAGCTGTTATGCTAATTACCTGGCCCCATCGTCTAGAGGCCTAGGACACCTCCCTTTCACGGAGGCGACAGGGGTTCGAATCCCCTTGGGGCTATTGTTTAAAGTTTTAAACTAATTTTTGATGTTTATTGATGACTTTGCTTGTTTATCGACGGCTATCAAATTTTCTGAAAGGTCTTTTTTAAGTCTTTTCTCTATCATTCCTATAGGCATCCACTGACAACCTTGAACAGTAAGATCGTAAATTAATGAATTATTTGAAGTATCTTTAATATTTTGGATTTTCCAACGACCTTCAAATTTTCTGAAATCTCCTTTAATTAAATTGAATTTTAAAAGGCCAAGCTCTTTATCTTCAATTAAATCGATAGTTACTTCAGCTGAAAATTTCATGCCAAGGAAATCTTGAGCCCCAACTTGTTTTAGATGTACATTATTGTTCTTTTGATATATTTTTTTGCTTGACAATAGATTTGGTATGTAGAGATTTAGTCGATCATAATCTGTTAAAACATTCCACAAAGAATCTAAACTTGCAGAAGTAGTTAGTTGTGCTGCAAGTCTTCTTGTCCCGTTAGAAAGTTTTTCCATCGTTTGCTCAATTGTCCTGTAATCATTATTTTTTGAATGATCTACTGATTCTTGAGGATTAATCATAAATAAATTTTTTAATGAGATAAAAAATTATTTCTGTGTAACTATACAGATAAAAACATCAAATATTGAAAAATAAAAATAATTTTATTTATTTATTCCGATCTCAAAACGTAACCATTTTTATAAAATCACTACAAATTAAACTACAAATTGATAATCTTTTATATAAAGAAAACTAAAAAATGTATTCACAATCAACAGTTATCGCAGGTGGCTTAGCTCATATACCAGTATTAATAGGAGTTTTTTCTTTTATTCAAAAATCGTTTAGTAAAAGAGCCTCAAATTCCCCACAAGAAATAGAGCCAAAAAAATCTCAGATAAATCCTGTTGAACAACAATCAGCCTCTAAGCCTGCTCCAGTTGCTAAGTCAGCAGCTAATACATTAGTTAAGAAGAAACATGCTGATGTACCCGTAAATATCTATAGACCTAAGACTCCTTTTGAAGGTACCGTAATCGAAAACTACAGTCTTCTTAAAGATGGAGCTATTGGTAGAGTAAATCACATAACTTTCGACCTCAAAGATAGTGATCCATTCTTAAATTATGTTGAAGGACAGAGTATTGGTATTATGCCTGCCGGAGAGGATGCTAATGGAAAGCCTCATAAATTGAGACTTTACTCAATTGCTAGTACAAGACATGGAGATGATTTTAACGGAAATACAGTTTCTCTTTGTGTTAGACAGCTTCAGTACGAAAAAGATGGTGAAACTATCAATGGTGTTTGTTCTACTTACTTATGCGATATTAAGCCTGGGGATAAAGTAAAAATCACAGGCCCTGTAGGTAAGGAAATGCTTCTCCCAGACGAAGAGGACGCGAACATCGTTATGCTTGCTACTGGAACAGGTATAGCGCCTATGAGAGCTTATTTAAGAAGAATGTTCGAAGCAACTGAAAAAGAAAAAAATAAATGGAATTTTAAGGGTAAAGCTTGGTTATTTATGGGTGCCCCAAAATCAGCTAATTTGTTATATGAGGAAGATCTACAAAGATATCTTTCTGATTATCCAGATAATTTTAAATATACAAAAGCTATTAGTCGTGAGCAACAAAATACAAAAGGTGGAAGGATGTATATTCAAGACAGAGTTTTAGAATCAGCAAACGAGCTTTTCAATATGATTGAAGATGAGAAGACACACATATATCTTTGTGGCTTAAAGGGTATGGAGCCTGGAATAGATGAAGCTATGACTAAGGCGGCAGAAGAAAAAGGCTTGAATTGGTCAGAATTAAGACCTCAACTAAAAAAAGCAGGAAGATGGCACGTAGAAACTTACTAACGCTTTATATTTAAGTTTAAGTTTATCCCTCGAGATACTTTTTGGTTTAGACACAATATGTAGCTAATCTTCGAAAAAAAGAGGATTTTAAAAATAAGAATATTAAAAATATGCCTTCAACTTTAAGTAATCCTCTTAGATTAGGTTTACGACAGGAAAGAGTCATATCTCCACAATGCTTAGTAATCTTTGGTGCTAGTGGAGACCTTACTCATAGAAAATTAATACCAGCCTTATTTGAACTCTATTTGCAAAGAAGAATTCCTAGTGAATTTGGAATAGTTGGTTGTGCAAGAAGACCTTGGACTGATAATGAGTTTAGAGAAAAGATGAAAGTAAAGCTATCCAATCAAATATCTGGTAAAGAAAGGGAGTGGGAACAATTTTCTAATTATCTTTTCTACGAACCAGTTGACTTACAACAAATTGATCATGTCGTAAGGCTTTCTAAAAGATTAAATGAAATTGATAAAACACAAGCTACTCATGGGAATAGAACATTTTATTTATCAGTATCTCCGAATTTCTATGCAAGTGGATGTAAAGCTCTTAAAGCAGCTGGCCTTTTAGATGACCCTAAGAAAAGTCGTTTAGTGATTGAAAAACCTTTTGGAAGAGATTATTCAAGTGCAAAAAAATTGAATAAGATCGTTCAAAGTTGTGCAGAAGAAAGTCAGATTTATAGGATTGATCATTATTTAGGTAAAGAGACAGTTCAAAATATTCTTGTTATGAGGTTTGCTAACACTATTTTTGAACCAATTTGGAACAGAAATTATATATCAAGTGTTCAAATTACTTCATCTGAAACAGTGGGTGTTGAAGATAGAGCTGGTTATTACGAAAGCTCTGGTGCCTTAAGAGATATGCTTCAAAATCATATGACTCAGATGCTTGCTGTTACTGCTATGGAACCTCCTGGAAAGTTTGAACCAGAAGCAATAAGAAATGAAAAAGCTAAGGTTCTTCAAGCTTCAAAACTTGCTGACGAAAATGAACCTTGGAATTGTTGCATAAGAGGTCAATATGGAGATGGAGGAAATATCTCAAATCGACTTAAAGGATATAGGCAGGAAGAGGGTGTTAATTGTAATAGCACAACAGAAACTTATATTGCGACAAAAGTGTTTGTTGATAACTGGCGTTGGCAAGGGGTCCCTTTTTATTTGAGAACAGGGAAAAGACTACCTAAAAGACTTGGAGAAATAGTCTTGACTTTTAAAGACGTTCCTGTTCATTTATTTGAATCAACAATAATAAATCCTGCCCCAAATCAACTTATCCTTAGAATTCAGCCAAATGAAGGTGCTACTTTCAAATTTGAGGTAAAATCCCCAGGTTCTGGAATGAAATCAAGACCTGTTGAGATGGAATTTTCTTATGATGCATCATTTGGAGAACCCTCAGATGAAGGCTATGTAAGATTATTAGCTGATGCAATGCTTTCTGACCCAACCTTATTTACTCGAAGTGATGAAGTAGAGGCAGCTTGGAAACTTTATACGCCATTAATAGAATTGATGGATAATTCTCCTTGGAAGTTACCTATTTATAATTATGAATCTATGACATGGGGACCTCCTGAGTCTGATCAATTACTTTCAAAAGATAATATCTTCTGGAGGAGACCTTAAAAATGAAACCTCAACTAACACTCCAAACCCCATTAGAGCTACCTTATCAGGAGATTTCTAATTACCTTAATAAATTATGGATTTCAGAAAATAAAGATAATACTGGGGCTAATACTTTTACATTAATAGTCTGGCAGCCTGCTTGGCTAGAACAATGTTTGGTTCAAAAAGGATTAGTAAATGGACCAATTACTGGAAATTTAAGTCCAGAGATAATTGAAGTTGCTAAAAAATTTATATTAGATCAAGGACTTCCTATCACTACTTCCCTTAATAGTGAAGAGCTATTGAATTTGTTGAAGGAAAATTTATCTAATAAAGACTTTGAAGACTTTAGAGGACAATTTTTTGAATCATCAATAAGTACATTGAACCCAAGAAGATTAATAACTCTAGCGCCAACGTTAAATAAAAATTCAGATATCAAAACTTTTGTATCAGCTTATTGTCCATTAAGTGACACTCCAGCTTTGCAACCTATATGTGGGGACTTAGTTGTTATTAGGGGGGACTCAGCCTCAATATCCAATAAAGGATTAAAAATAATTGATGAATTATCTATTGATGAATTACCTTTATGGTTGTGGTGGAATGGAAGCTTGGATGAATCTCCTGAAATCTTCGAATATTTTACTAATTATGGTCTAAGGTTAATCATTGATACTGCTCTTGGATCGCCTAACAGATGTTTAAAAGTTTTAGATCAATTAAATAATTCAAATAAAGCTATTAATGATTTGAATTGGGTTAGGTTGAAAAATTGGAGGGAATCATTGGCAATGATATTTGATCCGCCTTCGAGGAGGCCGATTTTAGATCATATTACTGATATTGACATTGATATCGCAGGAGATCATATGATTCAATCTTTGTTTTTGATTTCATGGCTTTGCGATAAACTTGGTTGGTCTTTTTTAAGAGTTGAAAGGGATAAAGAATCAACAAAAATAGAGTTTGAAAGAATCAATGGCGAAATAATTTCTGCATCAATTAATCCCTTATCTTTAGGAAATCCAAGTATTCATTTAGGACAAGTTATTGGATTGAGGTTGATTTCAAAAATTAGTGAGGTTCAAAAAAATAACACTTGTGTAATACTTGGCTGTGAATCAGTGGAATGTATGAGACTTGAAGCAGGGGGAATGGCTAATATGGAATTAATAGAACAAGTTGTTCCAAATTCTTTTTCTACATCAGAGTATGATGTTAGTAAATTATTGGGAAGTAGTAGAGGTAATACAAGTCCTCTTTTCGAAAATTCTATTAAAATAGCCCTTCAAATATTTAATGGTTTTAATAACTAATAAATGCCTTGTGTAATATCTTCTCCTTCAAGTGATAGTGGTAAAACTACATTATCGCTTTTGATATCTTGTTGGGCGTTCTCAAAAGGTATAAAGATACAAACTTTCAAGGTTGGCCCAGATTATCTTGATCAACAACAACTTAGTTCAATTGGCCAACCGATTTGTAGGAATTTAGATATTTTTTTAAGTGGTGAGGAATGGGTTCAATCAAGCTTCTTTAAACATTCTTTGAAATATGAATTCTCATTAATTGAAGGAGCAATGGGTCTATTTGATGGATTAGGGGCAACAACCTATTCCAGTACAGCAAATATCTCTAAACTTCTCAATGCTCCAGTAATTTTTATTGTTAATGCTAGAGGTCAAGTAGCTTCTCTTTTGGCGACTGTTCGAGGTTTTAGAGACTTCGATAGTAAGTTATCAATAGCAGGAATTATATTTAACAACGTTAATTCAGATAGACATAAAAAATTAATCAAAGAAGTTTTTAAAAATGAAGATTTCGAAATTCTTGGTTTTTTACCATCTGATTCAAAAATAACTTTAAACAAAGCTAATTTAGGTTTGATATCTCCATTGGATAATGATAAAGAAATTGATGTTGAATATTTTGCAAATTTTGCCGCAAGAAATCTTAATGTGTTTTCTCTTATTAAATTCCTAAAATCTCCTCAAAAGAAAATATTTAATTCTGTCAGTTTTGAAGATTTTATAATAGACAAAAGTAAACCCATCGCCATTGCAGAAGATAAAATCTTTCATTTTCAATACCCCGAAACCAAGGAGTTTTTGAGTGAAATAGGCATACCATTGATTTCATGGAGTATTTATGATGATGAAGAAATCCCTAATGAGGCTTCTTCTTTAATTATTCCGGGAGGTTTTCCTGAAAAATATGCTGATCATATAAGTAATTCTAAAAAAAGCTTAAATTCGTTAAGGAAATTCCGCAAAAATAGATTTATATATGCAGAGTGCGGAGGGATGATGATTTTAGGAGACTTTATAAAAGATGAAAATGGTAATTATCATAAAATGAGTGGCATCCTGCCTTTTAGATCAAAAAAAAGTAAACTTTCAGTAGGTTATAGATACATTGAGGGTTTAAAAGATACTCCGATCATTAAACAAAATCAATTAATTAGAGGACATGAATTTCATTATTGGGAAATTGAGAATAATTTATCTGAACTTGATTTAGGAAAAGCTGAGCATCATAAGAAACTTTCTTCTCCATGGAAAATTAAATCTTGGAAAACTGAATACAAAAATGAAGGTTATTTTGATGAAAAATTACATGCAAGTTGGATTCACTTACATTTACCAAGTTCTCCGGAAGTCGCAAAAAACTTTATAGATGCAACCCAACTTAGTTTTTCAAAGGATTCCTAATTTATTATCAAATTAAATATTTTGAGAGGAGAACCTAAAAAAAACATTCCAGGCAAAGTAATTAATGGTCCTAAAAAACTCCCCACCATGACCTCAATTTTTGTATGGCCCAGGGTTTCTTTTAAGAGTAATTCAGATTTAGGGTCTAGTTTTTTTGATAGTTTATTGATTTCTGCAGCTTGAATCCCAGCTGATTTTCTAACACCACTGGCGTCATACATAACTATTAGTGCTACAGCAACTGATAATGCGAATATTGAGCTATCAAATCCCAATTCATAACCTATCCCAGATGCAGCACCAGTTATTAAGGCGGAATGACTAGAAGGCATACCACCCGTTTCGAACATAATCCCAAACCTTATCTCTCCAGTTGAAAAGAAATTGAATAAAATTTTAAAAAATTGAGCTAGTAAACAGGATAATAAGCTCCAGAAAAGAACTGAATTATTAAAAAAGGAAAAGAAATCAGACATAAAATTAAAACTAATTATCTGTCTCTATTTGTAATAAAGTCGGCTAACGATATTAAATAATTTGCATCTGCACCCCAAGGTTCAATTGCTTTTTTTGCTTTTTCAACTAAGTCAAATGCTCTTTTCTTTGACTCCTCCATTCCAAGTAATTTAGGGTAAGTAGTTTTGTCAGCTAAAAGATCTTTGCCTGCAGTTTTACCAAGCTTTTCACTGCTTGAAGTTAAATCAAGAATATCATCTATTATTTGGAAGGCTAAACCAATTCCCTCTGCATATGTTG
This sequence comes from Prochlorococcus marinus CUG1416, assembly GCF_017695965.1. Taxonomy (NCBI): domain Bacteria; kingdom Bacillati; phylum Cyanobacteriota; class Cyanophyceae; order Synechococcales; family Prochlorococcaceae; genus Prochlorococcus; species Prochlorococcus marinus. Next base: position 53,652 of record NZ_JAAORM010000004.1, on the reverse strand, counting down.
TTAGAGCTTGTAATAGTTTTTCGTTAGCGCCTGCTATCATCGCGCCTGTTCTTACGCAAGCCTTTAATAATGCCCCAGTCTTATGAAGATGAATATATTCGAGAGTTTTAAGGTCGACTTCTTTGCCTTCGCATTCCAAATCAACAACTTGCCCCCCGACTAGGCCTGGTGCACCAGCTACTAGGGATAATTCGCCAATTACATTTAATAATCTATTTGGATCTACTCCAGGGCTTCTTAAAGAGACCATTTCAAAGGCCCTGGTTAATAAAGCATCGCCTGCAAGAATAGCTATTGCATCTCCATATACTTTATGATTTGTCGGCCTACCTCTCCTCAGGTCATCATTATCCATCGCGGGCAGATCATCATGAATCAAGGACATTGTATGTATCATTTCTATTGCTACTGCAGTAGGAACAGCAAGAGAGGGTTCTCCTCCAGCGAGTGAGCAAGATGCTAAACATAAAATTGGACGTATTCTTTTCCCTCCAGCTAAAAGGGAATATCTCATTGATTCTCTTAAAATTTCTGGATTCTCAGGGCCCAAGGAAAAATCAAGTGCTTCTTCTACAACCTTTTTTGTGTTTTTAAGATATTTTTCAAAATCAGAAATACTACTTACAACTTCAGTCATTTTATACCTTTAGTAAAGAAAATTTTCATCTTGGAGTTTATGGCAAAAGGTCATTAAGAGTTGATGATAAACCAAATTGTTTTTGCCAGCTAAAAATAGTATTTACAAGTAACATTGTTACTGTCATTGGTCCAACACCTCCTGGTACAGGTGTATAAGCAAATACTTTAGAAATGACATCTTCTAATAATACATCTCCACATAATCTGGTTTGATTTTTATCGGAACTTTTTAATCTATGTATTCCAACATCAATAATTACTGCTCCTTCTTTCACAAAACTCGAATCTACAAGATTGGGTTTTCCTGCGGCCGCAATTAGAATATCGGCTTCTCTACAGACTTTATTCAAATTTAATGTTTTTGAATGAGTCATTGTTACCGTGCCATTTAGATTCAACAACATAAGCGATAGGGGTTTTCCAACAAGCAAACTTCTTCCGATAACAACAATTTTCTTACCTTCAATTGTAATATTTTGGGATCTTAATAAGTTAATAATTCCTGCTGGTGTGCATGATCTCATCGCAGGCTCATTTTTCACTAATTTGCCGATGTTCATCTCATTTAATCCATCTACATCTTTGCCTGGATTAATATGACTGATCAGTTTTTGCTCATCAAACTTCTTTGGGATGGGAAGTTGTAGCAACATTCCATCAATATCCTTATCAGAATTAAGTTTGATTATCAATTGTTCAACTTCTTTTTGCTCTACACTATCTTTTAGATGAAAGATAAAGCTCTTTATTCCAATCCTTGAACATGCTTTTTCCTTGTTATTAACGTAAACACCACTAGCAGGGTCTTCACCTATTCTTATTACAGCTAAACCTGGAGCTCTTTTTGCAATTTTTTTATTACTAGAGATATAATCAAATAATCTTTCTTCAATTTCAAGAGATAATTTTTTACCGTCTAATTTTAATGACATTTAGAAAAACATCTCCTTTTTACACCTAGCATGCCTATAATTTTAAATTATTCAAATAGATTTATTTATATTCTGTGCAAAACATCACAACTACATTAAAGAAACTGTTTTATCTTTGGAGGCGAAGTCAATTTCCTGTAAAACAACCAATTAAAATTACAAGAATAGATAATCTCATAATTTTTTTAGTATGCATTTTAATTTCAATAATTTCTTCTTATAAACTACTTCTTATCTCGCCTTTAAATTCCGCAGATATTTTTTCTTGGCTTTTGACCTTTACTGAAATACTTTTTAGTTCAGGAATTTTGATATTAGTTTCAAAAAAAGAGAATCCCACAATTTCTTCAAGACAGATCTTCTTGATCATTACTCTTCTTTTAGCAGTACAAGCCACGAAATTAGCCTTTGCTTCAACCGTAAGTCCATTAGCTATTATAATTCCACCTGCATTAATAATATCTCAAGGAATGGGAAGCATAACAGCATTAGCTTGGGTATCAATAGCAAGCTTTAGTTGGCCAGACCCAGCATTTGCTATAAATAATAATATATTTTTTATTTTATTAGTTTGCGCTTCAGTAGTATCTCTACTTGGAGGAAGAATAAGAAGTAGAGCTCAGTTACTTCAGCTATCAATTTTTGTCCCCATAGGATCGTTCTTGAGTCAATGGATATTGATTGGTAAAGATGAAATATCTCTTATTAATAAGCAAGATTTTGTTTTAGCAAAAGGAAATTTATTTTCTGATTCCTTATTATTGGCAATAGTAATGCTTTTTACTATTTTATTTATTCCTATTTTTGAATCAATATTCGGATTATTAACTAAAGCAAGATTACTCGAATTGGCTGATAAGGAGAAACCTCTAATTAGAAGATTGTCTCTTGAAGCTCCTGGTACTTTTGAACATACCTTACTTATATGTGGTTTAGCAGAGGAAGCAACAAGAATGATTGGTGGTGATATTGATCTAATTAAAACTGGCGCTTTATATCATGATGTTGGTAAATTACATGCACCTAATTGGTTTATCGAAAATCAGGATGGTTCAAAAAATCCGCATGACGAATTAGATGATCCGATTAAAAGTGCAGAAGTATTACAGGCACACGTTGATGAAGGATTGAAATTTGCAAGAAAAAATAGACTACCTAAACTGATAACTAATTTTATCCCTGAACATCAAGGTACCTTAAAAATGGGATATTTTTTTCAAAAAGCTAAAGAAAAAAATCTCAACATTGATGAATATTATTTTAGATACAAAGGCCCTATTCCTCAGTCAAAAGAAACAGCTATTTTAATGCTTGCAGATGGATGTGAAGCAGCACTAAGAGCTATGAATATTAATGCATCGGATAAAGAAGCTTTGGAAACAATATCTAATATTATCTACTCGCGTCAGAAAGATGGGCAATTAGACGATAGTAATTTATCGAAAGGAGAAATTTTTTTAATAAAAAGGGCATTCTTGAATGTGTGGAGAAGAATTAGACATAGAAGAATTCAGTATCCAACTAGCAAGAATAATACTTTTTCTTAGTTAATTTTTATTCTATAGCCTAATAGTTCTTCTATGTTTTGGGTTACACCAATATAAGAGGGCCATGATGCTAAGCAAAGTAATTAAAAAGGTAAAACTACCAATTCCAAAAATACCTTCTTTTAGCCTTATTAATCTAACAATAGAATATGGTGCCGTTCCAGCAATCACCATTGATAGTGATACTAGTGTCAATGTAACACCCCATTTTCTCTCTGCTAATAGAGCAGAAGATGCAACTATCCCAACTATCGCTGCAGGCCAGCCAAGGCTACTGGCTAACGTAATGTTGGCAGCTCTCAGTGGAGGTACGTATATAATGATTAAAGTTATGAATGGTAGAGCAATTATGTTGGAAATCAATCCTAACCAGGCTAAAGTCCAATATCCAATTACCCTTTCCCTCATTATTTACTGCTTTAACTATTTGATTAATCTACAGTATGACGAGACTGTTTTTAAAGCTACTTAATAATCCTAAGAAATATTTTAATTTGCAGGATTAGATATAAATGTTTTTTCGGAATTTTCTAAATTATCAAACTGTGGGTGAATTGAATTTTTTTTCTCAGAAAATACAAGCCTATTTATAGCATTAACGTAAGCAGTTGCAGCTGCAACAACAACATCCGTGTCCGCAGAATGACCAGAATATATCTTATTATCCCTTCTTATTCTTATTGTTACTTCGCCCAACGCATCAATACCTTCTGTTACCGACTTTACAGAAAATTCAATTAATTCATTAGGAACTTTAGCTAATTTATTTAAAGCCTTGCATACAGCATCAACAGGTCCAGTCCCTATTGATACAGCAGTATCCTCAGTATTATCTTCAGTGTTTAGAAGAGTGATGGTGGCTGTAGGTTTAGATGCGTTACCGCAACTTACTTGTACAAGACTTAATTGAAATTTAGCTTCTGGAAGCTGTACTTGTTCACTAACAATTGCTTCTAAGTCTCTATCAGTAATTTCTCTTTTCCTATCAGCTAAATCCTTAAAACGAGCAAAAGCGTCATTCAAATCCTCCCTATTTAAGTCATATCCCATCTCTTCTAATCTTGCTCTTACTGCACTTCTTCCACTAAGTTTTCCCAAGGATATTTTGTTGTCACTCAAACCTACAGTTTTTGCATCGATAATTTCGTAAGTTAGTCTATTTTTTAAGACTCCATCCTGATGAATTCCTGATTCATGTGCAAAAGCGTTAGCTCCCACAATTGCTTTATTAGGTTGAACTGTCATTCCAGTTAGGTTGGAAACGAGCCTAGAGGTTTTTGTTATCTCTTTTGTTCTTATAGCTGTAAGAGGCGTTGGTGAATCTGGATTTCTTTTGAAAAAACTATTAAAAAAGCTTTTCCTTACATGCAATGCCATTACTAATTCTTCTAGAGAGGCATTTCCTGCTCTTTCTCCAATTCCATTAATCGTACATTCTAATTGTCTTGCTCCATTTTTTACTGCCTCTAGAAAATTGGCAACTGCTAAACCTAAATCATTATGACCATGAACAGATATTACTGCCTCATCAATATTTGGAACATTTTTATTTATATCGGCAATTAATTTACCAAATTCAGTAGGGGTTGTAAATCCAACAGTATCTGGGATATTTATGGTTGTCGCTCCTGCAGAGATTGCTAGTTGAATTACTTCATATAAAAAATCAGGATCACTCCTTGAGGCATCTTCACAAGAAAACTCAATATCATCTACCAATGATTTTGCATAATTAACCATTTCTGGAACTATTTGAAGAACATCTTTTCTGGATTTTTTAAGTTTATGTTTTAGATGGATATCACTTGTTGCAATAAAAGTATGTATTCTTTTCATGGGAGCTGGACTCACTGCTTCATAACATGCTTTTATGTCGCCCTTTGAAGCTCTAGCTAAACCACATATTATGGGACCATTTTCTTTCCCTACAGCACCAGCAATTTTATTAACAGCTTTAAAATCTCCGGGACTTGCAAAAGGGAATCCAGCCTCAATAACATCTACTCCCAATCTTGCTAATTGATGGGCGATAGCAAGTTTTTCTTCAAGATTTAAACTGGCACCAGGAGATTGCTCTCCATCTCGAAGAGTTGTATCAAAGATCAAAATTCTTCCAGGATCTTTGGACATAAACAGTAATTACTTAAACTTATATTAAGCTAATTAAAAAAAATTGACTAGATTTTTATTCAATTAAAATTTGCAATAGGATTATTACTTAACAATATTGGTTAAAATATTGAAAAAAAAATAAAATATTTATTTTATTAAAGTATTCTTATTAAGAATTAAGCTTCCCTTTTATAAAAGGTTAATCTTGATTTTTTATAGAATTTTAGGCATAAATTATAAAAAATATGAATGGGCAATACCCAAACAAAAATATCTTAGGTCAGTTAGCGATAGTTTTACATGCTCATCTTCCTTATGTAAGGAAAAATGAAAAAAACTCTTTAGAAGAGGATTGGTTATTTCAGGCCATTTTGGAATGCTATATACCACTCCTTCAAGCAATAGAATCCTCTAAAAAAGAAAATCCTCTAAATACAAAACTTACTATTAGTTTGTCTCCAACATTATTATCACTTCTAGATAATAAACAAATTCAAGACACTTTCCCAATCTGGATTAAAACAAGGAATGATTTCTTGAATGATTTAGAAGGTAAGGAAAAAAATGCCTCAGCATTTTTAACTAAGAATCTCGATGAGAAATACTTATATTGGCAAGAATGTTCTGGAAACTTAATTGAGAAGTTTAATGCTTTAAATAAATCTGGAAATTTAGATATTCTTACTTGTGCCGCTACACATGGATATTTACCAATATTAAGAGAGAATCCTGAAACTGTTAACGGACAAATTAAAACAGCCATTAAGAGCCATGAAAATATTTTTGGAACTAAGCCCTTAGGTATTTGGTTGCCTGAATGTGCATATTATGAAAATTTAGATGAAATATTATTTAATTCTGGAATTAGATATGCAATCTTAGACGGTCATGGGATCCTAAATGCTGCTCCAAGACCTAGGTATGGTGTATATGCCCCAATATGTTCTAAAAAAGGAGTTGCATTCTTCGGTAGAGATAGTGAGTCAACCTTGCCCGTTTGGTCTGCTAAGGAAGGATTCCCAGGCGATAAAGTTTACAGGGAATTTCATAAAGATTTGGGTTGGGAATTACCTATCTCTAAGCTCCAAAAGAAAGGTATCTCAACTAAAAGACCTTTGGGTTTAAAGTTTCATAAGATTACTGATGAAAACGTGCCATTAGGGGAAAAGGAGTTTTACTTAGAAAATCAAGCCAAAAAGAAGGCGGCAGAACATGCTGATGCTTATCTTCTTGCGAGATCCAAACAATTAGAAAAATTAACTTTATCTTCTTCCTTTAATCCCTTATTGGTAGCTCCATTTGATGCAGAGTTATTTGGTCATTGGTGGTATGAGGGCCCTTTTTTTATTAAAAATATTTTAATGAACTCCAGTAAATATTCAATTAAGCTTACAAATTTAAAAGAATTTTTACTTCAAAAGCCAAATCTTCAAATTTGTGATCCATCTCCATCAAGCTGGGGCCAAGGTGGTTACCATGATTACTGGATTAATGATGCAAATGCATGGATCGTTCCCGAAATCACAAAAGCAGGCTCTACTTTTGTTGATTTATGCTCGATAAATTTTGATGATGACTTATCTCAAAGATTTTTCAAGCAAGCAGCAAGAGAATTACTTCTCTCTGAGTCCTCTGATTGGAGTTTTATCCTAAGAGCTGGAACTACAACTGAACTTGCAAAGGAAAGGATAGAAAGACACTTGTTCAGGTTCTGGAAATTAATTGGAATGATTAAAAATCATTCCAATATTAATTTAAAATTTCTTGAAGATATTGAGGAAGAGGATAATGTTTTCCCAGATATTAATATTGATGATTGGCGAAAATAAAAATACTAATTTAACTTAAGCATTCCTAGTTTTACTTTTAAAGGTGAATTTATAAACATCTTACTCATTACGTAAATTAGTTTTGGAAGTGGAAGTGTATTAGTAAGAAAACCCACCCATTCATTCGTAGATAATCTAAAGAAATTTGAAAAAAAGCTTCTTAATCTACTTTCGTCAAAACTCATTAATCTTCTTAGACCATATTGGTAAAGTTTATGCCTTTGTGTTAACTCGTAAGGCCATAGGATATCCCAACCTTTTGTTGCTAGCTCTAGAGAACTTAGATGAGGTTCTTTTAAAAAGATCGCCAATTTTTCTGCAAGGAGTGGAGCCCTTCTTAATAAAGATCCGATCATGTAGCCTGATGCAGGATGCACCATACTTGCGGCCCCTCCAAAACCAAGTACAAACTGTTTTTTAAATGGGAGGGGTAAATTCATTGGGAAAAGGCATTTCTCTTCATGAAAAATTTCATTTACCTTAATACCCTTACTATTCAGTCTTTTGAAAAGTCTTTCTTTTAGATTTTCTTGCGATAATGCCGGATAACTAGCTAATGATGTTTCTTCAACAAAAAAAGTTCCATTTCCTAGATCCATTGCATAAAGAAAGGAAGGAGAAGATAATTTTTCTTCATTATTTAAATGATTTGGACGAAAATCCATTAAAACAAACTGTTCTTTATTAACTGGTGGCGATGAAAATTTACCCACAATCCCATATGCAGCTTGTTGAGCGATTTCATTTTGAACTGGTCTTTTTACAAAATTACTTTTATGACCACTTGCGTCAATAACTAATCTCGCCTTTATTCTTAGACCTGATAAACAAATTACCTCAGATAGTTTATTTTTTTCTCTAATTTCTTTTGCTGTTTCATTTAACCATTCAATTCCTTTACATTTTTTCAAAAGTTCATTTTGAAAGGCGTCTTGATTTATTAAACCATAATCGTAGTTATGTTTTGTCGGAGTATCACCCTTTTTATTTTCTCCATTCCCAAAAAAACTAACTGTTTTACACCATCTGTGAGATAACAAAGACTCTAATCCTAATTCCTCTAATTCAGATGCCCATATACCATATGTATTTTCCCATTTTTCATTTGGAGATTTAGTTGATATTCCCTTTATATTTAGATCCTGTCTGGCTAATTCTGAAGCTAAACATAATGCTGCAGGACCAGAACCTAAAATTAAAATATCAAGTATTTCCATATTATTTAATTAGCCATTGGTCTTTTCATTCTCTTCATCTGAGCTAAGTTGGTCTGTTTCCTCTATTTGTTCACGAGGAACTAATACCACTTCTGATAAATGATCACCTTCATCTAGTCTTTGCAATTTTACTCCAGTAGCCGCTCTGGATTGCTGAGAAATTTTATCTGCGTTTGTTCTAACTATTACACCTTTTTCGGTTACGAGAAGTAATTCTTCTCCCTCGCCAAGTACCTTCAAACAGACCAGTACATCATCATTAATTCTGAATTTTATCGCTCTTAAGCCCATGCCTGCTCTTTTTTGTAATCTAAACTGAGTTACAGGTACTCTCTTTCCTAGTCCAAATGCACTGGCTATTAATACCCAGGGACCATCTGAAGAATTAACTTCAAGATTTTCATCAGTTTCTTTAGTCAGATCCTCAATCTTAGCCAATTGATCAACTAAATCAGATGTTAAAACGTCCATGGAAACTAGATTGTCTCTTTCTCTCAAGTTCATTGATTTAACCCCTCTTGCTGTCCTACCAAGTGGCCTTAATTCATTGATATCTAGTCTGAAATGAATTGCCATTCCTGTTTTTGATCCAATTAAAACACTATCACCTTCTTTTGATAATCTGACCCAAGTTAGGGCATCTCCATCCTCAAGATTAATTGCTATTAATCCATTTGATCGAATTTTTGAGAAAGCAGAAAGTGCAGTTCTTTTAATAAAGCCAGCCTTGGTTAACATTAATAAATAACTATCGTCGACAAAAGAATCCACAGCAACTAGTGAAGTTATCTTTTCTTCTCTAGGGATTGGAAGAAGTTGAACAGATGGAGTACCTTTTGCTGTTCTGCTGCTCATAGGGACTCTATATGCTGGGAGAGCATAAGCTACTCCTCTATCACTGAAAAGCAAAAGAGTATCATGATCGTTACAGCTTATAAATAGTTTCACGTCATCATCTTCTTGGGTTTTTGTGCCAGCTTTACCCCTTGAACCACGACTGGTAGATTCAAACTCATTAATAGGCATCCTCTTTAAATAACCTGCTTCAGTTAATAGAACTACTGATCTGTCATTAGCTATGAGATCAATATCATCTAATCCACCGCCTAGATCTAATATCTCTGTTTTCCTGGGAGATGAGAATCTTTCATCTATTTTATTAAGTTCTTCAAGAATAATTTCAAAAATTCTTTCATTACTATTTAATATTTGCTGATATTGTTCGATTTTTTTTGTTAATTCATCATGTTCTGATTTGATTTTATCGGCCTCAAGAGCTGTTAATCTTCTTAACTGCATTTGTAAAATTGCGTCTGCTTGTATGGAAGATAATTCATGATCAGTTTGTAATTGTTCTCGAGCTGAAGTTGAATCTTTCGCTGATCTTATTAGATTGATAATTTCATCTAGCACACCTAAAGCTAATAAAAGACCCTTCACAATATGATCTCTTTCTTCTGCCTTTTTTAATAAAAATCGCGTTCTTCGCCTTATTGTCTCTACTCTAAAATCTAGAAATACATCTAACATTTTTCTAAGTGAGAGCGTCGAGGGCTCTCCATTAACGAGAGCTAGAATATTCGCACTAAAGTTATTTTGTAGCGGGGTTAACTTAAATAAATTATTTAATACTACTTGTGGATAGGCATCTCTTTTTAACTCGATAACAATTCTCATGCCATCTCGATCACTTTCATCTCTAATATCAGAAATCCCTTCTAATCTTTTTTCATTAACCATATCTGCAATTCTTTCTATCAAACCCGCTTTGTTAGTTTGAAAGGGGAGTTCCGTAATTATTACTGCATCTTTTTCAGCTCTACCAGCTGATTTGATTTGCTCAATATTTGCTACACCTCTCATAGTTATTGAACCTCTTCCTGTTTTGAAAGTTTCTCTGATGCCATCTCTTCCTAAGATTTGACCTCCAGTGGGAAAATCAGGACCCTTAATTATTTCAAAAAGTTCTTTATCTTCAATCGAAGGAGTTTTGATTATTGATTTGAGCCCATTGATTACTTCTCCTAAATTATGTGGTGGAATATTAGTTGCCATTCCTACGGCTATTCCAGATGACCCATTTAAAAGTAGTTGAGGGATTCTTGCAGGTAAAACTGTAGGCTCTTGTTGAGAACCATCAAAGTTATCAGCAAAATCTACAGTTTCAGATTCAATATCCTCTAATAAACTTTCATCTGTAAGAGACTGTAGACGAGATTCTGTATATCTCATGGCTGCGGGAGGGTCGTTATCTACCGAACCAAAATTTCCATGACCATCTATAAGTGGCATCCTCATAGAAAAATCCTGAGCCATCCTAACCAAAGCATCATAAACAGCAGTGTCACCATGGGGGTGGTATTTGCCAAGTACTTCCCCAACAACTCTTGCACATTTTCTGTAAGGCCTGCCGCTAGTTAACCCAAGTTCATACATTGCATAAAGAATTCTTCTATGAACAGGCTTTAATCCATCCCTTGCATCTGGAAGCGCACGACCAACTATGACGCTCATTGCATACTCTAGATAAGAGCGAGACATCTCATTTCTCAAGTCGGTCTGAATAATTCGATCGTTATCTTCGCTTAATCCAGAGTTCCCGGAATCTACAATATCAGACATACAAAAAACCTTTATTTAATAATAATCGCTGATTGTCAGAATGAATAAAAAAAAAGATATATTTAATTCCCAAATACTCACATTTACACACAAATAAAAAAAAAAACTGTTGTTTTTGAATAAACCTTGGCTTATTACCCCTTTAGTTGTTAATTTAATCAGAATAAATGAAAAATTCCGTGAATATTGAACTTGGTTTAAACAAAAAAGTCAGAAGGGCTTATGGCATTGATGAAATAGCTTTAGTCCCTGGAGAAAGAACACTTGATTACGATTTGACTGATCCTTCATGGTTCTTAGGTGATTTAAAGAGAGAAGTTCCAATTGTGGCTAGTGCTATGGACAGCGTCGTTGATGTTAATACGGCTGTAGAACTTACCAAATTAGGTGCCCTTGGTGTTATTAATATGGAGGGCATACAAACACGATATGAAAATCCTGATAAAATATTAAATCAAATAGCATCAGTCGGGAAAAATGATTTTGTTCCATTAATGCAGAGGATATACAGTGAATCCGTTAAGGAGGAATTGATTTTAAAAAGAATAAATGAGGTTAAAGAAAAAGGAGGTATTGCTGCCTTTAGTGGGACTCCCCAGGCGGCCATTAAATTTAAAGAAACCCTTAATAATTCCAATATAGATTTATTTTTCCTTCAAGGAACCGTCGTTTCTACTGAGCATCTTGGTATGGAAGGTAAAGAAACCTTAAATATCAAAGATCTCTGTAAATCTATGAAAGTCCCAGTTGTAGCTGGCAATTGTGTTACTTATGAAGTTGCCAAACTTCTTATGCATGCTGGAGTAGCAGGATTAATGGTTGGTATAGGCCCTGGAGCAGCATGTACTTCAAGAGGTGTATTGGGTATTGGAATCCCTCAAGCAACTGCAATTGCTGATTGTAGTTCTGCAAGAGATGATTATTTTAGAGAAAGTGGTCGTTATATTCCTATTATCGGGGATGGAGGAATTGTGACCGGAGGAGATATTTGTAAATGTTTAGCATGTGGTGCAGATGCTGTAATGATTGGCTCGCCAATAGCTAAATCCTCAAATGCTCCAGGTAAAGGATTTCACTGGGGTATGGCTACTCCCAGTCCTTTATTGCCAAGGGGTACAAGAATAGAAGTTGGGTCTACAGGATCATTAGAAAGGATAATTAAAGGACCTGCCTTACTTGATGATGGTACACATAATTTATTAGGTGCTATTAGAACTTCAATGAGTACCCTTGGGGCTAAAAACATTAAAGAAATGCAAGAGGTTGAAATAGTTATTGCACCATCTCTTCTAACAGAGGGTAAGGTTTATCAAAAAGCTCAGCAGATTGGGATGGGTAAATAGTTTATTTTGAGTAAAATTATAAAAACTTAGTTAATTAAGCATTTAATTGAACAATTTTCGCATTAGGAGTTATTATTAAACGATGGGGGAAACCCCATACTCCTCACACACTAAATCGCCCGATTAGTCGGGCTTTTTTAGATATTTTGTTACTTATCTTATTTTATCTGTAATGAAATCATCACTTAAAAGATTTGCCTGCTAAATTTTCTAAAAGGAATACGTAAATTATGTCATCAGCTCCAGCCGTAACTGATTCTTCATTTGACAAGGATGTACTGCAAAGTGATCTACCAGTATTGGTTGATTTTTGGGCACCATGGTGTGGCCCATGTAGGATGGTTGCACCAGTTGTAGAAGAAATCTCAAAAGACTTTGAAGGGAAAATTAAAGTTTTTAAATTAAATACAGATGAAAACCCAAATGTTGCGAGTCAATATGGAATTAGAAGTATTCCAACATTAATGATCTTTAAAGGAGGTCAAAAGGTTGATACTGTTGTTGGAGCTGTCCCAAAAGCAACTCTTTCCAGCACTTTAACTAAGCATTTATAAATAAAGAGCTTTGCATAAAATTGGACTTATAGACTACGGGATGGGTAACATTCATTCCGTAACAAAATCTCTAGAAAGTCTTGGAGAAGAAATACTATTAATTAAAAACTTTAATGAATCAAAGGATTGTAAGGCGATAATACTTCCCGGAGTTGGAGCATTTGATCCTGCAATGATTAATCTTATAAATACGGATTTGATAACTGATTTGAAAAACTGGATTAATACTGGGAAGTCTTTTTTAGGAATTTGTTTAGGTCTTCAACTCCTTTTTGAATCTAGTGATGAAGGAAAAGTTCAAGGACTTGGAATTTTAAACGGAAAAATACAAAAAATACCTTATATCATCAATCAAAGAATCCCTCACATGGGTTGGTGCAAACTTTTACCTACAAAAACAAATACTTTATTAGAGCTAGAAGAACTAAATAATTGGGTCTATTTTGTACATTCCTATCATGCAATCCCAGATGACTTCAATATTATTGCAGCTCAGGTTAATTATGGTTCTGAAAAATTAACAGCGATTATTGAGAATGATAATTTATTGGCCTGTCAATTTCATCCAGAAAAATCTGGTAAAACCGGAGAAAAACTTTTGAGAAGATGGCTTAGTAATATTCAATAACTGATAATTACTGATGAAGACAAACTTAAGATTAATTGGAGGTAAAAGACTCCAAAGTCCAAAAAATATTTCCACAAGACCTACAACTTTAAGAGTTAGGGAGGCTATATTTAATATATTGAATAATAGAGTTGAAAATAGTAACTGGTTAGATTTATTTAGTGGAACTGGGGCCATATCTTGTGAAGCATATAATCATGGTGCAAGAAAAATTATTGCAATTGAAAAAAACAAAAACAACTCAAAAATTTGTTTAAAAAATCTACTTTCGTTGCAAGATATCGAAGTAAGAAAAAATGATATTGATGTTATTTGTAAAGATGTTTTGAACTGGACAAAACCAAATTACGAGAGAAACTTATCATCAAAAATTATGGATTTAAATAAATTAAAATTTGATTTTGTTTATTTAGACCCGCCATATGATGTCAATTTCCATGAATTAGTTTTAATTCAAATATTTAATTGTAATTTTTTGAAAAAAGATTCAATAGTTATTTGTGAACATTCTCCAAACCTGTATATTAAAAAAAGTACTTTATGGGAAATTATAGATGTTAGAGATTATGGACAGTCAAGATTAACATTTTTAATCAAGGTCCAACATTCCAGAACCTCTCCTGTATTGATTCCATGCACTTACGAATAATCCAAGAAGAGTTATTGGAACTAACCCCAAAACAATCCCACATAGAAGAGGCTCGATCATTTTTTTGCTTTTTTTAAATTTCTTATTCACAATTGTTACATAGAGACTATTTTTTGTGTCAACATCTTCATCATCTGCAGCAGAAAGAGATCATAAAAGAGAATTCTTGAAAAAGATTTTTATTGTTTTTGTTGTTTTATTTATATGTTTCTTGATATTTTTCTTGAATCATCATGAAGATAATAAATATATGCTTGAAACTCTCCAAATTAATGGCTCTGCTAAGGAAGGAGATGCTCTTTTTAAGACAAATTGTGTCGGATGTCATGGAATTACAGCAAGAGGATTAGTGGGACCAGACTTACACTCAATAACACAACGTTTGAATGATAAAGAGATAATAAAACAAGTTACTGGTGGCCTTACTCCTCCAATGCCAAGTTTTGAAATTGATCCTGAAAATATGTCTAATTTATTAAAATACCTTCATAGCCTTGAATGATTTTGCAGAAAAATCTTTTTAATTTAAAGGTCATATTAGTTGAACCAAATGGTCCTTTAAATGTTGGGAGTGTTGCAAGATTATGCTCCAACTTTGAAGTTGAAGAATTAAGAATTGTTTCTCCAAAATGCGATATTTTTTCTTCAGAAGCAAAAAAAATGGCCCTTAAAGGTAAAAAATATCTTTATAATTGTAAGATTTTTGATGATCTTAAAAAAGCAATTTTTGATTGTGATTTAGTCCTCGCATCTTGTGGAAGGATTGATGTAAGTAAAGATTCGGGGTTTGCATCTTCTGAAGATATATTTAATTGGGTTTTATCTTATAAAAAGATAAATAATTTAGCAATTATATTTGGAAGAGAAGATAGAGGTTTAACTAATGATGAATTACTTCTGGCAAATAAGACTTTCAATATCCCTACTTCTCAGAATTACCCTTCTTTGAATCTCTCACACGCAGTTTCAATAGTTTTGTATGAATTTAATAAATCCTCCAAAGGAAACATCAATAAGGAATTAGAAGTTTTTAATCTTGCATCATCAAAACAAATACATGATTCATTTGTGGAGATAGAGGAAATGCTTCTGGGAGTTGGTTATCTTCTTAAGCATACCTCTAAAGCAAAAATAGGTAAATTTAAGAATTATATTTATAGGGCAAATACATCAATTCACGAAATAAATGTTTTAAGAGGAATTGTCCATCAAATAAACTGGTTTTTGAACAATTCAAAAAAAAATAAGTAGGTATAAATTTGATTAGTTATTGTTAACTTGTTGCTTTAATTCGATGGGATATTTACTAAAAACATTTTCTGAAGTAACATCTATTGATTATTTGAATATCAAAGAATACTAAAACTGTGACTACAACAAAGAAAAGAAGAGTTTTCCCTTTTACAGCTGTAATTGGTCAGGAAGAAATGAAATTAGCACTCTTGTTAAATGTTATTGATCCAAGAATTGGAGGAGTTATGATAATGGGTGATAGAGGGACTGGAAAGTCTACTACAATTAGAGCTTTAGCCGATTTGTTGCCAGCAATAGAAGTTGTTAAAGACGATCAATATAATAGTTCTTTGATCGATCCTGATTTGCAGAGTAAAGAAGTTTTTGAAAAAATTGTTCAAGGAGAAAATCTAGAGAGTATACAAAAACAAGTACCTATGGTTGATTTACCTTTAGGAGCTACTGAAGACAGGCTTTGTGGAACTATTGATATAGAGAAAGCTTTGAGTGAAGGTGTTAAGGCATTCGAACCAGGATTGTTGGCTAAAGCTAATAGGGGTTTACTATACGTTGATGAAGTGAATTTACTTGATGATCATTTGGTTGATGTACTTCTAGATTCGGCTGCTTCCGGATGGAATACAGTTGAAAGGGAAGGAGTGTCAGTTCGACATCCTGCGAGGTTTGTCCTTATTGGTTCAGGCAATCCAGAAGAAGGTGAATTAAGGCCTCAACTATTGGATAGGTTTGGAATGAGTGTTGAGGTTAAGACAGTTAGAGATGCTGAATTAAGAGTTCAAGTAGTAGATCAAAGAACTTCTTTTGACGATAATCCTGATGAGTTTTCATTGAGTGTTGAGAAACAACAGGATGAACTTCAACAAAAGGTAATTAAAGCACAAGAAATATTAAATTCTGTTCAAATGGACGATGACCTAAGATTGAATATATCTGCTATTTGCGGAGAACTAGATGTTGATGGTTTACGTGGAGATATTGTTACAAATAGATCTGCAAGGGCAATTGCAGCCTTTGAGGGCAGAACTGAAGTGCAAGAAGATGACATAGCAAGAGTTATTTCTTGTTCTTTAAGACATAGACTAAGAAAAGATCCTCTAGAACAAGTTGATTCAGGTGAAAGAGTCATCCAAGCTTTTTGTAAAGTATTCGATTTAGATGAAAAAGAAAATCTTTCAAAATTTCAATTGTCTGCTGAAGCTTAATAAAAGTGAGAATAATTGGGATCGACCCTGGATTAGCTAGAGTTGGTTATGGAATAATTGAAATAGAAAATGAAAGAAAGATATTATTAGATTGCGGCGTTATTGAGACAGCTAAAGATAAAAAAGAAGAAGATAGACTTTATGAGATATTCCAAGATCTTAATGAACTAATAAATCATTGGAATCCAACTGCAGCGGCGGTAGAAAAATTTTTCTTTTACAGGTCAAGCACCACCATTAGTGTGGTGCAGGCTAGAGGCGTGATTATGATGGTATTAGCCTCTAAAAAAATTCATGTTAGTGAATATTCACCTGCTCAGATAAAATTAACAATTGCTGGGTCTGGAAAGGCATCTAAGAAAGATATTCTTGATGCTGTTATGTATAACTTAGAGCTTAACAAACCTCCCAAACCTGATGATTCAGCAGATGCATTGGCTATAGCACTCACAAAACTAAATGAGGATGGCTTTAACTGAGAATTTAATATGACGATCTTTGAAAATAAGAAATTGGAGAGGGATTCGTTTAGGAAACTAAGAGATGGGATTTCTCTTAATCAAAGAGAAAATGTAAAAAAGAATGTAAGATTATTTGTTGATTCATTTGTTAAGGGATATAAAAATATTGGTTATATAGCAATATATTGGCCTCTGAAAAATGAAGTAGATATAAGAAGTCTCAAGAAAAAATTTACTTTAGCTTTGCCTAGATGTAAAGGTAAAAAAGAGTTGTTATTTTATCCATGGGATGAAAAGCCCCTTACCAAAGATTCTGAGGGGATACTAAGTCCAAATAACTCTTCCCCATTAAGTCATTTGCAGATAACCATGATACTTGTTCCTTGTCTTTCCGTTGATAAAAATTTAACAAGATTAGGTTATGGAGGAGGTTATTTTGATAAATTAAGGAGAAATAATGATTGGAGAAATGTTCCATGCATTGGAGTATTAACTTCTAATTGTGTAAGTACGATTCCATTAACCAGAGCTGAGTGGGATATTCCTTTATCGGGATTTATCACAGAAAAAGAAATATTTGTATAATAGGAAATTAACAAAGTGATTAATTTATAGTTTTAAAAATGGAAAATCAGGAAAAATACAATAATTTATCAAAATTAGTAGAAAAGTTGAAGAAATCAGAAGATCCAAAAAGAAAATATGAATACATTTTGTGGTTAGGCAAAAAATTGAAAGAACCAGATAGTGAAATCCTTGTTGAAGAAAATAAAGTTAAGGGATGCGTTTCAGAAGTTTTTGTTAAGGCAAATATTAAAAGCGGTAAATTATTTTGGGAAGGATATTCTGATGCCCTAATAACAAAGGGTTTATTGGCATTTTTAATTACTGGTTTAAATGAATTAACCCCAAAAGAAGTTATTAAAATAGATAAGAAATTTATTGAAGATACTGGTTTGAAAGCAAGCTTAACACCTTCACGATCAAATGGTTTTTTAAATATATTTTTGAAAATGCAGTCTCTAGCAAATCAATTTTTGTAGGTCTAATAATATAAAATTAAACTCAAAGTTAAAAGAAATAAAAAATGAGAAAATGCAGAATTGGGATTGTAGGTTTTGGAACTGTAGGTTCAGGGATTTATAAAATATTAAGTTCTGAAGTTGATTCACATCCAATTTTAAAGGAAATAGAAATTGCAAAAATAGCAGTTAAAGATCTTAATAAAAAAAGGGATATTGAGCTGGATAATAATTTATTAACTGATGATCCATTTAAATTAATTAATGACCCCTCTATAGATGTAATTGTTGAAGTAATGGGTGGGGTTGATTTGGCAAAAGATATTATTCTGCAATCATTAAAGTTAGGTAAATCTGTTGTTACCGCAAATAAAGCAGTCATTGCAAGATATGGCGAAGAAATATATAAAACTGCATCTAAAGAAGGAGTTTATATATTGTCAGAGGCGGCAGTTTGTGGTGGAATTCCCATAATTGAACCCTTAAAAAGATCATTAAAAAGTAATAGCATAAAAAAAATGGTTGGGATAATAAATGGAACAACAAATTTTATTCTTTCTAAGATGACAAATGAGAAAGCTGATTATAGGGAAACCTTGAAATTGGCCCAAAGCCTTGGTTATGCAGAATTTGATCCAACTGCAGATGTTGAGGGCCATGATGCGGCTGATAAGATTTCAATTCTTAGTGAACTTGCATTTGGTGGGAAAATTCAAAGAGATGAGATAAATACTGAAGGCATAAGTAAAATTAATCTCAAGGATATCGAATATGCCAATAAATTAGGATTTGAAATAAAACTTTTAGCGCTCTCCGAAAGGGGACAGATTAATAATAATAAATCACTTGCTTTAAATATTTGGGTAGGACCCTCTTTAATTCCAAAATCTCATCCATTGGCAACAGTAAAGGGAGTTAATAATGCTTTATTAATAGAGGCTTATCCTCTTGGAGAGATAATGTTGTATGGTCCAGGTGCAGGGAGTGGCCCAACTGCTGCATCTGTAGTATCAGATATATTAAATCTGCATGCCGCCTCAGTAAAAAATAATAATTCAATCGATCCATTATTATCTTTCGATTTCTGGAGAAAATGTCATATCATTGGATCTTCGCAAATAAATAAAAAAAATTACCTTAGAATAATTTGTCTTGATAGTCCAGGTGTAATAGGAAAGATTGGAGATATTTTTGGAAAAAATAATGTATCCATTGAATCGATTGTTCAACTAGATGCAAGTGAGGACAAAGCTGAAATTGTCGTTATTACTCATGAGGTGAATAATGGAGATTTTGAGAAATCTAAAGATGAAATAAATTCGCTAAATGAAGTAATAATTATTGCAAGTCAATTAAGTTGTATTTAAAAAAATAGTTTGCAAATTTCTTTATAGCTTGTTAAACCGAAGAAAGTAAGTGTATGATTTTGGACCTTAATGATTTATTCAAAACTATTAGACAATAAAAATAAAAAAAATAATTTAATTTGTTCTGAAAAACTTTACAAAGGCGCTTGTGTAAAAATTAAAAATAGCAATAAGACTTTTCAAGTAATTGGTATAAATATTGGTAAAGAAATTTGTTGGGTGAGAGAGTGGCCTTTTGCCTGTAATTCTAAAAAAACGTTTGCTGTAGAAATAAGTCAAATAACCTTACAAATTTTTTGCTCAAATAATTCTTCAGAATAATTAAGTACTTAAGAAATATGAGAAAAAAAGTTGTTTTATCAATATTTATTATTTTAATTTCTTTTTTACAGACTTCTTGCGGCTCAAAAAGAATATCTAAAAAAATTATAGTAGCAAGTTCTGGAAAAATTGAATCTTTAGATCCAGCTAGAGCTAATACTCTTAAAGCAATTCAATTAATTAGTTCTCTGGGAGACACATTATATGAATTAAATTCTAAGGGTGAATTAATACCTGAATTGGCATCGGGGATGCCAATTATTTCAAAGGATAGACTTCAAATAATTATCAATTTAAGAAAAAATGTTTTTTTTCACGATGGAACTCCATTTAATTCAAATGCAATAAAGTTTACTTTTGATAGATTCAAAAGAATTGGAACGATGAATTATATCTTAGGAAATAAGATTAAATCAATAGAAACGCCAAGTGAATATTCAGTCATAATAAATTTGAATAAACCATCAAGTTCTTTAAATGGTTTACTTACATCAGTAAATTTAACTCCAATATCTCCTACATTTTACAAAGAATATTCTGATAAGTTTCTAAATGAAAAATTCGTTGGTACTGGCAAGTATGTGCTGACTAGCTTTTCTAATGAAGTTCAATCAATTGATCCAAATTTGAATTATTGGGGTGACAAGCCATTAAATAAGGGCATTAAATTTGTGGGATATTCAAATTCATCTTCTCTGTTTGGGGCTTTAAAAAGTAAACAAATTGACGTGCTATTATCAAATTCTATTGATGATAGTCAGAGAAACAGTCTTAATACTTTAAGTAAAAAGAAACAGTTTAAAGAAGGTAATAGCCCTTTCACTGAATTAAGTTTTATAAGCCTCAAAACGAGTTCTTATCCCTTAAGTAACCTTAATTTAAGACTGGCTTTGGCAAAAAGTCTTAATAGAAAATTAATTAGTGAGAAAGTAAGTTATGGATTAAGGAAGCCATCTAGATCAATTATTCCTCCGATATTAAAAAAAGAGAATCATGAACTATGGCCTAAATATAATTATTTAGAAGCGAGAAGGTTATTGCAAAAAGAAAATTATTGTAATGGAAATATTCTGAAAATACCTCTTACTTATAGATCGAATGTACCAGCTGACAAGCTTATTGCCCTGACATGGCAAGAAGAAATTAAAAGTTCTTTGAAAGATTGTATTGATATTGAACTAAATGGGGTGGAATCTACAACAGTTTATAAGAATCTAAGTTTAGGAATTTATACAGCAGTTCTTCTCGATTGGACTGGGGCTTATTCAGATCCAGAGGCCTATCTCACCCCTCTTTTAAGTTGTAATGAAATAGTTGATGGCATATGTAAAAAGGGAGAATCATTGTACAGCGGTAGTTTTTGGGGATCTAATAAAGTGGAAAGTTTATTTCTTGAGAGTGAAAAAACAAGTGGAATTAAAAGATTAGAAAATCTTGTTGAAATTGAAAAAACAGCAGCAAGTTCAATACCTTATATTCCTATTTGGATATCCTCTCAAAAAGCATGGTCTCAAAATAAAATATCAAAACCTATTTTTAATGGTGCAGGAATAATTTCCTTGAGTGATCTTGAGTTAATTGATGAGTAGAAATTTAAATAAACTACTAAATTATTCCTTATTAAAAATTTCATTAATACCGATAATGTTATGGATAATTTCTTCATTAGTTTTTATTTTATTAAGAGTAGCTCCTGGCGATCCTGTCGATGCCATACTTGGATCTGGTGCAGATGAGATCTCTAGGGAATTTCTAAGAAATAAATTGGGGCTAAATGAACCTTTAATAAATCAATATTTTTCATATATTAAAAATATATTGCACTTAGATTTTGGCCAATCTCTTAGTACCCAAGAGCCAGTCCTAAATATTATTATTAAATCATTGCCTGCAAGTCTTGAGCTTGGATTCTTTTCAATATTAAGTGCCACACTAATAGGATTCCCATTGGGATTAATTGGCTTAAGAAATAGAGGGAAAAAGACTGATTATATTGCGAGAATATTAGGAATTGCTACCTATGCGATCCCTCCTTTTTGGGGTGCAATGTTAGCGCAATTATTATTTTCTGTATTTTTTAGTATTTCCCCAATTGGAGGTAGATTTCCAATATTTCAGCAACAACCTCAAATTACAGGTTTTCTAGTTTTAGATAGTATTCTTTCAAATAATATTATTGCTTTGAAAGATAGTCTTTATCATCTCGCACTTCCTTCGATTACACTTGGCTTTTTATTAAGTGGTATATTCAGCCGCTCATTAAGAGTAAATTTGGATAAGACATTAAAAAGTGATTATGTAAATGCTGCTATATGTAGAGGAATATCAAGGAAAAAAATATTTTTAAACCATGCATTGCCTAATGCTCTGTTGCCAATTGTCACTATTTCTGGCTTGACTATGGCCTCATTAGCAGGAGGTGCTCTATTGTTTGAGGTAACTTTTTCATGGCCAGGTATAGCTTTAAGATTACATGAAGCTATTTCTCAAAGAGACTATACCTTAGTTCAAGGCATTGTAATTTTTACCTCTATGCTTATAGTCTCTTTAAATCTCTTTGTGGATATTTTAATCGCATATTTAGATCCACGAATAGAGTACTAATTTTCGGAAATTTCTTTTATTGTCTCAAGATCTAAAAGATGGAAATCAAGTCCCAAATCTCTTTGGTTTTTAACTACAGAAGGAATCTTTTGGTCTTTAATATTTTTTAAAAATTCAACTATAAATTTCGCAGATAAATCTTGTACTAATATTGGCTCTGAACCAATAAAAGATTCACTTATTTTGAAAACGTCATTATTTCCTTCATAACTTTTATTAATTCTTATTGGAGAGAAATGACTTGCTCCTTCAATAATTAGAAATCTATTTGATGGATTATTTAAAGCAGAAAAAACTCTAAATTGTTCATTCATTAACGGTGTAATAAGGTCATAGGTACCACCTATTAGAAGAGTTGGTGTTTTAATGCCTGTACTATTTTCTTTTGGCCATAATAAACTGCCAAATGAATTAAAACCTATTATCGCACTGGCCTTATTAGTGTTATTTTTCTTAGGGAATGGCATTTCGCTCAACTGACATTGAAGTAATTTAGATAAATTTGTTACCGCAAAGTCTTTTAATGCTGAATCACATTTGTCCTCTAGTTGATAAGAAGGTTTATTGCCTTCATATAAAAGTGCTATTAGAGCACCAAGTGAATGCCCCATTAAAATATAAGAATTATTAGGTAAACCAAATTCTCCATTTTCATGAGCTTTTAATACAGCATCTAAATCTTTAATTCTATATAAGAAAAAGTCTGCACTTCCTGGGATTGTTTCCTTACCTTCGAGTACTTCTATAAATGATTCTAAATTACTCCCTCTATGATCAATAAATAATATTGGCCAACCTCTTCTAGCCAATTCGTTGCCTATCCATTTGAAATTATTAATTTCACCTCCAAGTCCTGGCATAAAAATTATCAGTTCTTTATCATTATTTATTTTATTGCTTTTCCATATTTCAATTTCAACAGGTTTCACTCGGTGAGGGGCATAAATTTTTTTATCAATTTTTATTAGATCTTTAGTTGATTTTATTTCAGTATTTTTAAAAGCATTTTGGTTCGTTCTTTCAAGTTTATTTAATTTGGATAAAAGTTCTTGTTGCATTGATAATTCATTTTTCCATGATGAAATTATTAAAATTAAATTATCAATATCTAGTGAAATTTCATCTGATGGTAATGCCTTTATGATTTCTAAAGTTGAAACTTCTTTTTTTTGATCTAACAAAATTTCTATAGTGTTATAAATTTCTGTCCCATTATTGTCATTTGGGACTTTAATGCTTTTGCTTAATTCTGTAAGAATTTTACGCCCTATCCAACTTCTTAATATTTCTCTATTCAATCCCTCTTCCTTGAAAACTGGAAATTCTAAAAATTTTGATAATTCAAAAACTCTTACTAATCCATTTTTTTTTAGCCAATCTACCAATTCTGTTGAATCATCTTTGTATTTTTCTAATTTTGATAATTGTTCTATAGTAAGAGGGATTTCCATCTCTTCAAACTTAATATTTATCTTTTCAGCAGCCTTTAAACCATTATTAAAAAATAAACCACAAAAACTAAAAAAAATTATAAAAATGTATTTCACTTGTGATTAGTTTAAATAGTTTACAAATTAGCAAAAATTGGTGGATTCAATTTCCATATCATTTGAGGTTAATAACCAAGATAAGATTTTACGCCGCATTTGGAGCAGGAGGTGTTATTTATTTAACATCACTTATTTTTAATAACATAGGATTATCAGCAACAGATATTGGCTTGGGGTTTACCATTTCAGCAATAATTGGAACCGTAACAAGAGTCTTTACAGGTAATTATCTTAACAAAACAGGGAAAATACAATTTCCAATAGTTAGTTCTTCCATACTAAGTATTGCCGCTAGTTTATGCCTCATTTTTTCAAGAGATACTTTTTTGTACATAATTGGACAATCATTTGTTGGCGCTTCTGCAGGAATATATTGGCCTGCTGCCGAGTTCGGGGTGCCATATTTTTGCCATCCTATCGAAACACGCAAAGCATATGCTCTTGTTAGAAGTTCGGAGGCTTTAGGAATATTTCTAGGGGTATTCTTAGGGGGGGTTATGACTAATCTTTTATACTCCAAATCGGTTTTTATAAATGATATATTTTGCATGTTAGTTATCACATATTTAATATCTAGAAATAGTTCTTCTATTAAAAGAAACTTAGAAAATTTCCAAAAAAAATTAGTAGATCCAGTTAACCAGGAACAATTGAAATGGAATAAAAATTCAACAATAATAATTTTTTCTATTTTATTGATAACTACCTCTTTAGCTTTGATTCAAGTAACTTTGCCACTGGATCTTGTTAAAGGTGGAGTATATCGCAATGCATTAAGCAAAGAAATTATTAGTCTTATAATTTCTATTCAGTTAATTTTATTGTTGTTTTTACAATGGCCTATTGGGTCTTGGATATCAAAAAAAGGTAGATTATTTGGGTTGAAATTTAGTTTGATAAACTTCTCTTTTGCTTCATTTTTATTATTTATTTCTAGTTATTTCAATATTCCAGCTTTATTTTTGATTTCTTTTTCATTGATATTAGTTAGTTTGGGCACTGCTTCATTTCTTCCAACATCAACAGATGTAGTTTTCAGAATAGCTCCTTCAAACAAAAAAGGTTTTGCACTTGCTCTATTATCACAATGTTTCGCTATGGGGTATTTTATTGGACCATTTATTTCGGGACGTATATTAGATCTATTTGGTTATGCTTCAGTAATTTGGCTATCTATTTCATTTGCTTGCTTTATAATCTTTACAGTCCTATTTAAGAGATTATTTTAATTAATCTTTAAAAATTTAAATTTGTTCTAATTCAATAATTCTTCGCTCTCTTAGAAATAAGAAAAAAGGTGCTGAGAATGCAAATGCAATAAGAAAAGTTCCAATGTAAACAACCCACATATTTTTCATGTTTAGTTTTTTTGATTCATTTACTATCCATATAAAAATTGCGCTTGCACCTACTAATAAGTCTCTAGAAATTGACTGAGCTGCCGGGTTGGCATTCGCTAAAGAAATGAAGTTATTGATATCAAAACTATTTCCATATTCCCTAGCAAATTCGAAATTTGCCATCATTGGAAGGATAGCTCCTAAAAATGATAGAAAAAGGTAAAGATAAGATAGTATCTGTTTATTATCTTTTAAAATGTTAAATGAATTCACTTGTCAAAAAGATTTCTTTTAATAATAGTATTTAAAGGCTTATGGCTGTTGAAAAGAATAATAAAATTGAAGAATATAAATCTAAAAAAGGGAATTTGAATTTTGCGGTAGTTGGCCATATTGAGTGGATAAATTTCTTAAGAGTCGATAAATTGCCGAAGCCAGGAATTATCTCTCATTCTAAAAAGTCTATTGAATATCCAGCTGGTGGTGGCTCTATTATCGCGAAAATACTTTCTGATTTAACTTTAAATCAAATTCATTTTTTTACTTCATTAGGTAATGATGATTATGGAGATAAGTGTTTCAAAATTCTCTCAAATATGGGAATTAAGTTGCATGTAGCCTGGCGTGATAAACCAACTAGAAGAGGATTTAGTTTAATTGACTCACAAGGTGAAAGAGCAATAACAGTTATTGGAGAAAGGTTAGCTCCAACTCATAAAGACAAGTTAGAATGGAAGATTTTACAAAAAATGGACGGAATTTTTATTACTGCATCTGATTCAGAGATTTTTAAAATGGCTAGATCAGCTTCAAAACTATGTACAACACCAAGGGTGGGATTAAATACAATTAATAAATCAAATGTCCTTTTAGATGGATTAATAGGCAGTAATCTTGATCCAGGGGAAGTTTTTTCTTTTTCTGAATTATCCTTAAAACCCAAATATACTATCAAAACCGAGGGTGAGAATGGAGGCATAATATTTCCTGGAGGAAGATATAAGGCTCTTAAAAACAAAAGATTAAAGGTTGATTCTTATGGATGTGGCGATTCTTTTGCTGCGGGTATTCTTTATGGAATGGCATCTAATTGGGATATAGATAAAAGTTTAAATCTTGCTAAAGTAATGGGAAGAGACGCCAGTGAATTTTTTGGCCCATATGCAAATAATGATGATAAATAATTGAATTAACACTTTCATGAGCAACTTAGAAAATAAAAATAAAAATATTCTTATAGATAACCTTATTGTTTTCTTTTTAGTTACTGTTTTTATAGTTTTTAAATCTTTGAAAACTTTATCAAAAATTTTTACTTATGGAATCTTAAAAAAAGAAATATTAACTACTAAAAGTAACTTAGGCGTAGATATAAAAATAAAAATTAAATAGTTGAATGAACAAAGTTTTAGTTTTTTTAATTTTTGTAATTATATTTTTGGTCTATAAAAAAATTAATACTAAGAAAACAAAAAACATAAAATTAAACAAATTTAAAAATAAACTGCAGAGTACTCAATCAAATATTGAAAGAATTTTTTTAAGGGAGGAAGAAAAAACCTTCTCAGACCCGAATATAAATATTTATATTGGAATTCATGATAACGAAGATAATATAAATAGAAAATCCAATATACATAGAGCAAGACTTACGAAATTTAGAAAGTCTAAGTTAAATGGTGAAATGATATTTCAAGACGATGAACAAAAAATTTATAAATTTAATAACGGTAAGAGAGTTTATTTATGATTTTAACTTTCTAACTACACTCAAGACTTTCTCTTGTTGAAACGCCTGTAGTTGGATTAACACCATCGGCAATTTTACAAAGATTTCTTTGATCTTCGCTGTCAAGAATCGCATAAGAAAAATCTGCGCCTTCTATTTGAGCCCCTGCAAAACTGCTACCTGATGCAATCATATTCACTAAGACAGAATTTCTAAGGTCTGTTTTTTGGAAGTTAACTCGATCAGAAAGAGTATCTGTAAGGTTAATTCCATTTAAATTGGAACCTTTTAAATCAGATAGGGTTAATGTAGTACCATGTAAATCAACGTCACTAAAATCTGCGTCTCTCGCAACGGCTCCAGCTATGGAGGACAAATGAAGATCCTCTCCATGGAAATCATATCCTGTAATATCGGATCTTACATAACTTGGAACTTCATCTCCCTCTCCTTTAACAGCAACATTTGCCCCGGCATAAACTGGAGAAGATAAAACTAATAAAGAAAAAGTTATGCATAAAAAATATTTTAAAAAACTAGAAAATTTCATACCAAATTATTTCAATAATTTTATTTTATAACAATTAGATAATTATTTTAATTGACGTTTAAATTTGGAAGTCCTTTTTAAGATTATTTAACACTATAGATTTTAAATCTTGGTTCTAAGTTAGTTATACAATCAAGTAGTTTTTTGTTGTCTTTACTATTCGTAACCTTGAATTCAGATTCTACAGTGCCGCCTTTATCTCTTATAGCTTGATTTAAAACTATGGAACCGTTTTCATCAGATACTGATCTATGAAAAGTTCCTCTAGGTATTCTTAAAATATACCCGCAAGATTCTAATCTAACTTTATAAAAAGGATAGTCCCACCCAAAATTAACAAGAAAAAATGTTCTTCCCCCAGAGATAGCCAATAGATTATCTTCTTGATTGTGATGTATGTAAAATTGCCAATTATTAAATTTGCTCTCATTTGGGGGACTAACTGCGGGACCACTATGAATAACTAGATCTCTATAATTTGATTCATTAATACTAATATCAAAAAATCTGACATCCTTTGTATCACGAAATTTTTCATAACTTATCAAGTCAAACATTTTGGATTTGTTTGGTTTGATAACTGGAATTTCTAAACTTGAGTTCAATTTACTTTAAAGATTAAACAAATGAAAACAGATATATATATCCTTGAACGTATCAACTTACACTAAAAAAGAAACATATTTTTAATTATCTTTTTTTTCTAATTTTTAGAAGGTGAAATTAAATATATGTTTAAAGGTTTATTTGAGCTCAATAGGTTTAATTTCCCATGACAATGTATTTTCTAGATTATTTTTTCCTATAAAATTACCTGTTACTACAGAAGTTAAATTAGATTTGGAAGAGGATACCAATGTTAAATATCTTTCATCTATTAATCCCTTGCCGCTTGGATCAAAACCTCTCCAACCCGCACCTGGAATATATAATTCAGCCCAAGCATGAAGATCTAAATCAGAAGGTAAAGGCTCTTCAAAATGATAACCACTTACAAACCTACTTGGTATACCAATTGACCTACAAGATTCAACCATCAACATTGCTAAATCTCTGCATGAACCTATACGCTCCCTAATTGTTCTGCTCGCTGGCCATGCTGGACCTGTATGTCTTTTGGTATATTTAACCCGATCTTGAATTATCTCTATTAGTTGGTAAGTAAATGATAATGCGTTATTGATACTTCCTGCTAAAGCTTCTTGGGCGAGTTCAACGGCAGAAGGATCATGTTGTCCATTTGGCATCCACCCTTCTAATGCACCCTGTAAATCTCTGTTAATAATGCTCCTACAAAAAGGTAATGTTAAATCTCTATCTTTAACCCCATCAATAATGTTTGGATGTTTAATAGTTTCAACTTCGCTAATGGATTCAATAATTAATTTATCTGTTAATCCGTTGAATCTAATTCGATTAATCTCTTCGCCACTGGCAGCAAGTAATGGATAAATAATTTCTGGTTCTGGGGTAATTGTTAATTCAAAATTTTTCAACTTTTGAAATCCATTTGACCTCGGCTTTATACACAATCTATGCTCGCCTAATTGAACAGGGGCTTCATATTTATATTCAAGTTTGTGAATGTATTTAATTCTCATTAATAAAATTCTTAATTAATAAAATATTTTTCTTGAATGAGATCATTTAATTTATTTAAATCAATTTGCAATGAATCGATTGCCTCATGTAAACCATCATTGATTATATCTTCAATTCTGATATAACTCCATTTTGCTTTTAGCAAACCTCTCATGCACTCTAATTCAGAAGGGTTTTCAGGAGGTGGAGCCGAATCTATCATTTTAAGAGTATTGCTAATCCCGTCTAAACAGTATCTTACTGATCTAGGGAAAATTGGATCAAGTAAAAGAAATCTTGCAACTGAATTAGGCTTTATAGAATTTTGCTCTGCTTTCCTAAACATTTGATAAGCACCAGCTGAGCGTAAAAGAGCAATCCATTGCAACTCATCAAGAACTCCTCCAAGTTTATCTAAGCTGGGAAGAAGTAAATAATATTTCACATCTAAAATCCTAGACGTTTTGTCAGCTCTTTCTATTAATCTTCCAAGAATGCTAAATCTCCAAGAAAGGTCTTTGCTTAGAGTCGCATCTGTAATTCCATAAAAAAGCTGACATTCCCTCCTTATTTCACTTAATTGTTCTTGTCTTGGCTTATTCCATATTGTTTCTCCTTCTTGCATATTCCAGTATAAAATATTAATTTGTTCCCACATTTCTGAGGTCATTACATCTCTTATTTGTCGTGCGTTTTCTCTTGCCAATTGAATGCAAGAAATTATGCTGTTTGGATTTAAACGATCTCTTATTAAAAAATTAATAACGTCATCAGGTTTTTTCTCCGGGAATCTTTTATCAAACGATTCTCTGTCACTTGAAGCATCTATTAATGGGAGCCAAGGTTCTGCACTTCCTGGTGGACAATCTAATGACATAGCTTCACTTACTTCCACGAAACGAGATATATTTTCGGCACGTTCTAAATAACGATTGATCCAATAAAGAGATTCTGCTACACGACTTAAAAGCATATTATTTTCCTACAACCCATGTATCTTTGCATCCCCCACCTTGAGAAGAGTTGACGACTAATGATCCTTTTTTTAATGCTACTCTCGTAAGCCCACCTGGGCTAACCCATGAATCTTTACCTCTCAATATATATGGTCTTAAATCAACATGACATGGATATAGTTCTCCATCACATAAAGATGGAACAGTAGATAATTCTAATGTTGGTTGGGCTATGAAATTTCTAGGATTTTTTCTAATTTTATTAGCGAATTCTTCTATCTCACTGCTTGTAGATTGAGGCCCAATTAACATTCCATAGCCGCCAGCTTCAGAAACAGACTTAACAACAAGTTTTGGTAAATTTTCTAGAACATATTCTTGATCCTTTTGGTAATGACAAATATATGTTTCTACATTTTTAATAATAATTTCTTCATCAAGATAATATTTAATCATTTTTGGAACAAAAGAATAAATCATTTTGTCATCTGCTATGCCTGTACCGGGGGCGTTTGCTAAAGCAACATGACCTGCCTTGAAAACATTAAGTAATCCGCTCACACCAAGGCAGGAATCTTTTCTAAAATTTAAAGGATCTAAGAAATCATCATCAATTCGTCTGTAAATGACATCCACCCTTTTTAACCCAGATGTAGTTTTTAAATATACATAATCATCATTACAAACTAAGTCATGACCCTGAACTAGTTGTATACCCATTTCTTGAGCTAAATAACTATGTTCAAAATAAGCACTGTTAAAAATTCCTGGAGTTAGTAGAACTATCTTAGGTGTGTCTGTCCAAACAGCTAGCTCTTGAAGAGTTTTTAAAAGATATGATGGATATTCATCAATTGGCTTTACTATTCTTCCAGAGAAAAGATTAGGGAAAATATTTTTCATAACTAATCTATTTTCTAAGAAATAAGCAACCCCAGAAGGACACCTTAAATTATCTTCTAAAACATGCCAATCACCTTTTCTGTCCCTTATTAAATCAAGTCCTGAAATCTGACACCATTTATTCAATGGAGGCTTGAAACCTATCATCTGCGGCCGCCAACCATCAGAACTCTCTATTAACTCTCTTGGTATTATTCCGTCATTAATAATATTTTGGGAATTATAAATATCATCAAGAAATAAATCAATTGCCTCAAGCCTTTGTTTAAGACCTTTTTCTAATATTAACCAATCATCTTTACTTATTATTCTTGGAAGTGGATCAAAAGGTAATATTCTCTCCGTACCTTTTAAACCAGTATCGTTTAGTCTGAAAGTTGCACCATGTCTTAATAATAATTTTTTTGCTGCTGAATGATTTCTATTTAATTCTTCGAGACCCATATTATCTAAAGAAGACAGAAGTGGAATTAATATTTCTCTAGCAGAATTAACATTGTCCTTAAAGTATTCATCAAAACTATTTTTAGGACGATAACTTGAAAACATATATTTCATCGTTTTATAACTTTTACTTTAGCTTCGAATCTTAATTCGTATTTATAGCTACAAAAAAAAATATTTCTTAAGTTGATCTATTTCATTATTTTGTTCATTGAAGTATATTTCTTAAAAATCTAAAACTATGAGTTCTGGTAATTGGCAATTTGTTTTTTTTAGATATTTCGCAAGCTTTCTTTTTATTCTCTCTCATAGTTTGCTGGTCCTTGATCATTTACCCGTAGGAGCGGCACTTCATGGACTTGGGGAAGTTTTTATTGCGCCTTGGGCTTTTAGGGAAAGAGCTTGGGATCTTGTAGTTATTGCAGTTTTATTTTTCTTCTTCGATATTTGGGGTCTTATAAACACTCCTTGGAGTTAACTGGTATTATTTACATACTAATTTTGGAAAAATGATATTAAAAATAAAATCTAATTTTTATCAATTGTTTAAATTAATTTTTCTTGTACTAATAACAAATATTCCTACTTTATATGCACACAATTTATTTAACGGTGGTTGCAAGGAACATTGTGGACAAAAAGTTCACGTAATTAATAATGAAAAAATTTTAAATAATTTCAACGATCAAATGGATATTGAGAGTAAAAATTCATGTTTAAATAAGTCTCTTTGTAGAGGTTGACCTCCTGAAATTATTTCAACTTGCTTTATGAAATTTTATCTTTGATGATTATCAAAGATTTCTTATTTGCTTGATAATTTTTATTAGGGGGATTGATTTGATTTTTAATTAAAAAAATAAAAGTATATATTAATGGAAGAAGTAATGAAGAAGCAGCAACTAAAGCAATTATCTGATTTAACCTAATAAATGGTTTTTTTACAAGATCCTCTCCACACAAGCCACAAATCAAAGTGCCATTTGAGGATTGTTTTTGAAATTGATATTTAGGATTGCAATAGGGGCAATAATATCTAACCATATTTTTAATTTTGTCTTTTTAATCATTATCTGTAAAAAAAGAATAATGTCATCTAATTTTTTATAAAAAAAGAGGGCTTTAATAAGCCCTCTTTTATCTTTTACTTATTTTTTCTTATGAAGTTAATAACGCACCTAAATCATGGATCCTTGTTAATAACTACTATTAAGCTAATGCTCAACAAAATTAACTAATTGTCTTTAACTGGGGCAAAAACTCTAGAATTAAGCTTGTTTCTTAAAGGGCACCTAAACGATGCAGAAGAAGGAAGCTTAGGCATTAATAAAAAATAATTGGAGCAGTTAATTAAATTAGTTCGGTTTATTCCGAAATTTCAGGCAGGCTATCGATCATTTTGAAAGACCTCCTAGAACTCAACAATATAAAATTAATAAAATATTTCTCTAAATTCAATCCGTTTTTATACGCATTGCTTTTTAATTAAAAATGTCCGAAAGTGGTAATCAATCTCGTTAATTTTTTTGCAATGTTTTTAGTAAGTTTTGCTTATTTCTTTTGTTATTCAATTCGTCTATCTTAATTTTAAATAATTGAGGAAATCTTTTATGAGAAATTCAAAAGAAGATATCAAAACTGAAAAATCAAATCCAATAGATGAATATTTTCAATGCCTTTCATATTGCGATATTCACCCAAAAGGGATAGATAATGACTGTGAGGTAATTTGTATGGAGAGACATTTAAAAGCTAACTATTGGTAATTTTATAAATTTGTCCTTTTATTTAAATCCCTTAGAAAAAAGGTTTGTACGAACTTTAAATTTCCATACATTTACAACACCTTTTGCATTAACTGCTGCAAGTGCACAATCATCAGGTCTCCAGGATATTGCCCCTACTAAATCTCCCGCGAATGCAGCCCCAACAGGGTCTCCATTACCGTCTTTTTTTAGAAAACTTGCGACAACAGAACCATCTCTAGATCCTGAGGCTACAAGCATACCTTTATTTGAAAAGGCTAGGCTCGAAATGGGTTCTGTATGGTGACATAGCTCTCCTGGCATAGTCCCCTCTGGACCATTTCCTATAAAGCTCCATACTGTAATTCTTTCACTTCCACTAGTTGCTAGTAATTTTCCACTGTCATCAAAAGAAAGGTG
The DNA here is from genome assembly GCF_017695965.1 of Prochlorococcus marinus CUG1416. Taxonomy (NCBI): domain Bacteria; kingdom Bacillati; phylum Cyanobacteriota; class Cyanophyceae; order Synechococcales; family Prochlorococcaceae; genus Prochlorococcus; species Prochlorococcus marinus. The sequence goes on along the minus strand of NZ_JAAORM010000004.1, from coordinate 20,131 downwards.
ACTTGGTTTCCCAGGATACCCCGTCATTTCAGCATCCATTCCTGTTGATCTTCTCCAAAAATGAACTGAATTGTCTTGACTACCGCAGGCAACTATATCTCCATCAGGACTTAATTCCATAGATACCAATGATCCTTGCCATTCGAGTTTTTGATTAGTTTTATTATTAACTATGTCAAAGAATGTCACTCTTCCATAGCAAGCAGTTGCTAGCTCATTTCTATTTGACCATGTTATTGCACTTACTGTGCTTGGATGGTCTTCTGAGATCCATTTCTCTTCACCAATTTCATTAAAAACATATACTTTTTTTGAGGAAGCTATCGCTAGAAATAAACCGTCATTAGACCACTTGAGGTGTTCTACCCAACCTTTGCCAAGATCAAGTGTTTTAATAACTTTACCTTCATGGCAATTACAAATTTGAACATTTCCATCCTGACCTGATGTTGCAAAAATTTCACCCTCTGGATGAATTGCCATTGCTAGTAGACCACCAGAGTGAGTATTTTCTTTTTCCCAAATAATTTTTCCAGTATCTCCTTCGAAAGCAAAAATACCACCTGCCACGTCGCCAACAATAAATTGTTTCCCTTTAAGAGACCAGCCACATGCTATGGCATAATCACTAACTTCAGCTGTCCATCCCTCGTGGAACATGCCTCTCGGGCTAAATGGTTCTATATCAGGCATTTATCAAAGCCTTCTTGCATCTCTTTCTCATTTAGATTTCTACCGATAAAAACAAGTTGATTTCTACGAGTTTCGTTACCCCATTCTTTATCAGGTTGTGCAGTAAATAACATGTGTACTCCCTGGAAAACTATTCGCCTTGGGTTACCTGAGTAACTTATGAAACCTTTAGTTCTGAATATATCAACTCCTTTTTCTGAGAGAAGCCTTCCCATCCAAGTATTTAGTTTTTCTGGGTCAACATCTCCAAAACGCTCTATAGCAATTGACCCTACTTCATCATCATGTTCATGCTCTGCTTGCCAGAACCTTTCAGTATTAAATGGAATCTCTTTATTTTCGTCACTTTTAATGACTTTCATATTGAATTCTTCTGCAGTGTGCTGTGTAAACAAACCTATTTTTAATGGCTTTTCTATGTTCAGGATGAAGGATTTATTTCCTTTATCCTCCAATTTGAGATTTATATGTTCTCCATATGGGATAGTATTTCCAGGTTCTAGAGTATTAGCTTTTTCTGCATAAAGTCTTACGGAGGATTCAGCACCATCTTTAAGTTCCTCCTCACTCTCGCCTTGGTTAGCGAGAGCTACTAGGGACATTTCTGGATCTGGTCCTTCTTCTAGCATTAATTCATATTTACCTGCATCAAGATCGTAAACACCTGTCCATTCAAAAGGATATTCTGGTTCAAGAAATGTTGGTCTGCGTTTAAGGATCTGATCGAGATCAAATGCACTTAGATTTAAGACTGTTTCAATTGGCACTTTGGCATTCTCGGCTCGAATAATTCGAGTCATTCGGTTCATATCTCTCAATCTCGATTCAAGAGTATCTAGTGCATCATCAGAGACTAAATCAGTTTTATTAAGGACCAGAACATCTGCAAATGCTACTTGTTCTGAACTTTCATCACTCCTTCCTAGCTGCTGATCAATATGAGCAGCATCAACTAAAGTTACAATTCCATCAAGAGTAAATTCAGAACTAATTTCTTCATCCATGAAAAATGTCTGAGCAACTGGTCCAGGATCTGCTAATCCTGTCGTTTCTACTAAAACATAGTCAAACTTATCTCTTCTTTTCATAAGGTTGCCAAGGACTCTTATTAAATCGCCGCGAACAGTACAACAAATGCACCCGTTTGACATCTCAAACACTTCTTCATCGGCATTAATTACGAGCCCTTGATCTATACCTACTTCACCGTATTCATTCTCAATTACGGCTATTCTTTTCCCGTGCTCTTCACTCAATATTCTATTAAGCAAAGTAGTCTTCCCTGAACCTAAAAATCCAGTGAGAATAGTAACGGGAACTTTATCATTGATACTCATTTACTGATTTTTACTAAATAAACAATATTTTAATAATAGTAATAATAAGAAATGAAAACCGTTTTTATTAGAAAATTTTAATCTGAAAGCTTGTACCATTCAGACTCAAGATTGGAGCCAGATTCTTTATCACAGCTTCCACCTAATGAATCAACAATTGTACAAGTGTTGTGTACAGCTACTGAAACAGTATTCCCATCCATCATCAATCCATCAACAAATATTTGATCAGAAGAAATAGGAATAGAACTTTGTCTGCTTAGATTTCTTAACAGTTTGGAAGCAGGTTTTTGCTCTGGGAAAAGAGCCAAAACATTATCTTCTTTAAGTTCTTTAAGTACAGACTTTATATTTTCTGGCCTTAAGCTTGAGGAGTCTCCAAGAAAGTCAAGTAAACTAATGGTTTCAAAACCAAAAGCATCACCGTAGTATTCCATCGCCTTGTGTTTAGACACAATTACTCTGTTCTCCTCAGGAATAGAGCCTACTTGTTCGACGATCCAACTATCCAAGTCTTCCAAGATAGAATCAGCCTTTTCAAATCTTTCATTAATTAGTTTTCTGTCCCCTCTATTAAAAACAGAAATATCTTTCTTTAAACTTTTGCTTATAACATCTCCCATTTTTATGATGTTATGTGGATCATGCCATACATGTGGATCTAGACCTCCATGGTCATGATGGTGATGATGCCCCTCACCTTCATCTGGTAATTGTGCTATTGGTTCGACATCACTATTTAAAACGTCTTTAAAAAAGTGTTGAGTTGATTCAAACTCAAAAGGCATGTGTTCAGTAAAAAATATATATTGACCATCTTCTTTGATATCCACGTTAAAAACAGTGCTTTCTTTTCTTTGATCAAAGTTAAGAATAAAAGCTTTATTACTTACGATCAAAGTATCATTATTTTTCTTGCTTATTGAGTCTTTAGATCCTAATAATTCTTTAGCTAAATCTTCAGACCCTTCTATATCATTAGATTTGAGAATCACCATCTTCATTGCAGGATCTGCATATTCGCCATCGACTTTTTCAAATGACCATTTATAGGACCCTTTAGATAACTGGAATTTACCTGCCCACTCGAAAGCTCCTTCAGCGTGATCATCATGTCCTCCATGATCAGAGTGATCGTCGTGACCTCCATGATCAGAGTGGTCATCTACATCTATTGCACTAACACCTACAACAACAGTTTGCTTTTTGCTTTCCCAATTCCTCATACTTGGAGTCATTTCTTTACCAAGAGTGAATACTTTATCGGCGTTGTTAAGTAATTGAGCTTGTCTTGGATTGATCTTAAAGTCATGAACATCCTGCTTTCTATCTACTAAGCATGTAACTTCGTCAGAGGGTAATGCAATTGATTTAACTAAATCACAAACTAGTGGTTCTACTGCTACGTATGACTTTCCTTTAGCCAAAACATCCTGCCCAAAACCAGAAAATATTATTGTTCCTGCTATCACGGAATTTTTGATAATTGAATTACTTGAACTTGTTTTATTTGTTAAAAGTCTTTTCAAAATTGACATAAAAAATTATTAAATACTTTGAAATGATAATCATTTTCATTATTTAAAGCAAGTTAAGTCATCAAATGTTGTGAAAACAATATGAAACTTGTATTATTGGTAAGCTTAAAAAGTGACTTTTTTAAAGATTAATTAATGGCTACTTTAGTCGCTGAAAATTTAACCTATTCATACACAAAAAAAAATAAGCCAGTTTTAAGTAAGGTATCGGTTGAGATTAAACCTGGAACTCTAACAGCGCTAGTTGGTCCAAATGGAGCTGGCAAATCTACTCTTTTAAGAATATTGCAGGGACAATGTATTCCGGATAATGGCCAGATAACAATTGACGGGGAGAAGTTAATTAGACAAAGATCTCAAGTCTCACTTATGCCACAAAGAAGCTCTATGAATTGGAAATTTCCAATAACTGTAGAAAAACTAGTTTCATTAGGACAAATAAAATACTCAAAATCAAAAAGTAGTAGTCCTTTTCAAATAAAAGCTCTTCTTGCCAACCCTAATGCATGGATTAATAAATGTTGTGAATTGGAGGCCACAATGCAAAGAGTCGGCATTGCAAATATTGCTAACAGAAGGCTTGATTCTTTATCTGGTGGACAACAACAAAGAGCTTTATTAGCCAAAACATTAATGTCTCCAGCAAAAATTTACCTTCTTGATGAACCTTGTGCAGCTTTAGATCCACCTGCAAAGGACGATTTTCTAAAAATTGTTCGTCAACTTGCAGATGCGGGTCTTTCTTTAATGGTAAGCAGTCATGATTGGGGTTCCTCGTTAAATAGTTATGATCAAGTTATTGTTTTGGATAAAGCTGTATTGGCCTCTGGAAGCCCTGCTTCTATAAAAGATAAATTAGATGATATAAATATCAGCTCAATTGAGGATAATAATTGTTGTGATTAAAAAAATATTTAGTTTTAACTTTGTGCTTGATAGCAGTTCTGGCAAAGTCCGAAATACTCCAGGGTATGAAACAACAATTGGAATTTCTTTGGATTTGTTTTGGGTGTATGAATATCTTTTACAGGGCACCCTTTCATTTTTGATGTCTCACCACATTGAACACAAGTCAAATGATGAATGTCTCTATCTACGGGAGTGTAAAGAACCTCTCCTGTTGGGAGATGTCTAGAACGTATTAAACCATGCTTTATAAGAACTTGAAGATTCCTGTAAACAGTTGTCAGTCCCATAGCTTTTCCGCTTTCAATCAATTGTCTATGCAACTCTTGACCGCTCAGTTCATCATCACATTTATTAAGTTCTTCAAGAAGTTGCTCTTGTCTTTTGGTAATGTCAGGCTTAGTTACCATTGTTTCCGAAATCTTTTTTTGTCCCGTATTTTTGATCATACCGAATCTTTAGATTAATGTCTTTTATTAATAGCAGTTGGTGGCTTGTTCCTTTAATAATAACTATTTTTTCAGGAATTCTATGTCCAGCGATGGGAACTGTATTAATAACACATAGGAGATTACTTCAAGTAAATTTAATTTCTCACTGCGTTTTACCAGGACTTGCTTTAGCCTTAGCGCTTGGAATTCATCCTTCAATTGGTGGGGTTATCAGTGGTCTTTTAGGTTCTGTAATTGCGGAAAGTTTAACTAATAAAAATAGTGAAAACTATGAAGCAATAATGAATACAATATTAGCCGGAATGCTTGGGTTTGGAGTCCTTATTATCCCTCTACTCGGAATAAGGATTGATTTGGAGGCAGTATTATTTGGCGATTTATTGACAGCAAATTTTGGAGATTTACTTAGAACAATAATTGCTTTTTTAGTATTTATACTTTTAATGACTTTTGGATATGAAAAGGTTGTTTATGTGGGATTGGATCCAGAAGGTGCATCCGCGAGTGGTATAAACGTTTCTTTATTAAATCTTGCTTTGAGTTTTACAACGGCATTAGTAATTGTTAGTTCAATGTCAGCAGTGGGAGTAATTCTTGTAATTGCTCTCCTTTCTACCCCAACTTTGTTAGGGCTAAATAAGGCTCATAGTTTAAGAATTGCAATGATGAGGTCTTCATTTTTTGGATTATGCATCTCACTTCTGGGGTTTATTCTCTCTATAGTCTTTAATTTGTCGCCTGGGCCTGCAATTAGTGTTATTTGTGTCGCATCTCTTTTGATTCCTAAACTTCGCAAATAATTAAATCTTAAATGTCCAGTCAGAGTTTAATGCTTGAGCTTCTGGATTGTTTTTTAAAGCTACTTCCATAGCCTCTTTTTTATTATTAGCTATAACAACTTCATCAAATACTTTTCCATTTTTTTTGAGACTTACTTTGAAACGCATAAAAAAATTTTTTCAATTAATCAAAAGTTAACGACTAAGCAGCTAGATTTAAATACTTTTAAAAGTTAATTGATGAAATAGAAACTTTAGTTATTTTGAAGCTTTTCTACTACAGATTCTTTCTCAATCTTAGCTACATCCTGCAATCCGTTAGCATCAAACCAAGGAGCATTTTCCCAATTAAATCCTTCCCCAAAGGTATTATCGGGAGCAGCTACGTACCAGTGACATGATGAATCGGGAACATCTACAGCACATTTTGACCAGTCAGCTTCCCATTGAGGAACTTGCACCCACATTACAGAAGCTAATAAAAAAGATAAAATAAAATTCATAATTTTTGGTTAGCAAAATTTTGAAAGATTTTTTTCACATTCTTTCTTTCTTTTCTTCCAGTAATTCTCAAGTATTTGATATTTATGCTTATTTTTCAATTGAATTAAATGAATATTATTCTGTTTAAGAACTGAAGTATTTTTGATTTTCATGACTCAAGCTGTCTATGTAAAACATATTTAAGACACTTTATAGATTTTTAGAAGTGAATTTATACTTAATTTTTGTCTTGCTTTTGTGTAGGTAAGTATTTTTCTGGATTATTTTCAATATAAGTAAGAGAATATTTGACAACACCCACTATTAATGAAAAAAGAGCAATTACCGAAATAATAAAAATGATTTTTTTGTAAATGTTTTTCATGGATTTTTTATTTTTATGAATATTTTTTTCATCAACGACAAATTTTTCTGAAAGATTTAAATAATTAGTAATTTATACTGTAGCCTTTTAAATTACCTACGAAGTAGATTAAATACATCAGAAACTCCTCACACACTTTTTTCTGATAACTTTAAAAGTACTCGACAGCAATGTCTGAGTACTTTTTGTATTTTATGCGATGTGACAGTTAAGATAGAGGTCTATTAGGTATTACATATTTTGAATTTAGGTGTGATATTAAATTTGTGTGTAGGAGGAATTGATTTATTTCAGTGGAAACAAGGAAACACTTGATATAAATCAATTTTAAAAAGATCTCTCTCTGAGGGATCTTTTTTTTTTGGATTATTAGAAATACATATTAAATCCTGAATATAAAAAAATAGATATTTTTTCAAAAATAATGAGAAACATCATTACAAATTAGTAATTTGATTAGTTAGATTATGTCTTGTTAAATCTTTTGTTAATGAAAATACTTTTTTTAGCAATTTTAATTAGTTCAAGCTTTTTATTCCCTTCTTCATCATTTGCCTCACATGTAGAACTAAAACCTTGTGTAGAGATTGCTCATTGTGTACGAGAGGAATGGGAGGTTAACAATATAGAGGAACCTTTTGAAGAGATTAAAACATTTATAGAAAACACTCCACGAACTGAGATTGTAGAAATTGATGGCGATTATCTTCATGCTGAGGCAACCAGTAAATGGATGAAGTATGTAGACGACTTAGAAGTATTCTTTTTACCTAAATCAAACATCTTATCAATAAGATCTGAATCAAGAGTTGGAGAAAGTGATTTAGGAGTTAATCAAAAAAGAGTTGATTTACTAAAATCGAAAATGTTTTAGGATAAAAAGTTAAAAACAACTTTTATTTTATTGTTTTTTGTATAATTTTTCCATTTTAAATAAAAATTCGCAGATAAAAAAGTGATAATTACCATTATGCCTTGATAATGGCAAATTTATTAGATTTTCTTTAAAAAGATGATCATAAATCTTATATATTTATTTTTAACTAGTTTTGTTTTTTTCTGGTTTTATATAAACATTAAAAAAAATGGACTTATATGGATCATCAAAGGTCTTTTGCAAATTGGAATATTGGTATTATTCATTGGAGGGTTTTTCAAAATATTTTTCACCTTACCCCCTAATTTATATATTAAAATAATTTTTCTTATTATTTATGCATGGTGCACTGTTGGGATAAATGTAAATTTCATGATGCCATTAATTAGTTTGGTTGATCAAAATATAGTGAAAAAATATAACTAAAATAAGCCCCTAATTTTTTAGTAAAAAATAAATCTATTTCCTTGATATTCAATAAAAATTTAAAAGATTTACTTTTTTCCTTTGGAAAGTCTTTTTCTTGTATATCTAGTCTTTAATGCCAAAACTGTCATTATATATATTCCAAATAACAAAATGATTATTCCAATAAAGTATTTCATTATTTTTTATGTAATTACTATTTCTGAGACTTATTCAATATGCCAACTTATTTTAATATATATTTCTTGAGATAAATTTCTTGTAACTGGACATTCTTTGGAAGCTTTTTTCAAAAAATCAATAGTTTCATTAGAAGTGCGCTCTGGTATAAAAATATCTATTATTAGTTCTTTTATCTTCCTCTCGCTATTTTGTGTCATTATTTTTTCAATATTTAAATATATACCTTTCAAATCAAATCCTTTCGATTTAGCTTTGATTGCCATAATGGTTAGCAGGCAAGTACCTAGAGATGTTGCTAATAAATCAGTAGGGGAAAAACTTTCACCTTTGCCACAGTGATCTAAAGGTGCATCCGTTCTAATAAAACTTCCAGATTGTAGATGAATAGCTTCACAGTTTAAATTTCCTAAATAAGAACATTTCACTTTAGTCATTTGAAAAAATTAAATTAGGAAAATATTATTAATAAAAAAATTTTGGAACATAACAAGTTTATTGATCAAAAAATTTTTATTTAAATATTAGTGGAGTATTAAGGAAAGTAATCATTCAAGTTTTGAAATCAGTTTTTATATCCATATTCATCTAAGCAATACTCAATTAATTCAATTGATTTATTAAGAGTTCTTTTATTTTTATTTTCTAGATCGAAGCATTCATTTAAAACACCTATGGTTTTATTTAAGATTATTTCTTCTTGATTTTTTAAATCCTTAACTTGATTTATATAAATTAATTTTTTAATCCCAATAAGGGAAAATATAATTATTGATATTGTAAAAATTGCTATTTTGACTTTATTCATATAATTAGTTATTACAAATATTTTAATTTATTTAATATCTAAAAACTTCATATAACAGATAGAGCTAGGTAATTACATATGTAGCTGCTGTTATTGCACTAGCAGTAATTGAAATAAAGATGGATGGAACAACCTTTAAAGGAATATATAAATTATTTTTAGACATTACAAGTACCTTTATAAAAATTCCTATATTACCTTTAAACTTTATAAGTCTTCAAATATTCAAATTAATTTTCTTAGCAAAAATCAATGCTTTTTAAAGATTAAAAAATATTATATTCATTGAATTTTCATTAAATAAAGTATCTCTAAATCCTGTCTTGAGTCTGATATTTTTCTTTTTAAGAAGATTAATTCTTCTTGGCTCATTTTTGATTCTTTTATCATTAATTCTGATTGTTCAATAGCGTGTTCTATATTTCTAATTTTAATTTCTCTTATTGAGGGATCATCTTTACAGGCTTTTTTAGTATTCGCATCTAACATATGTAATAAAAAATCACCTTGAATATAAACTAAATTAAAACTTCATTATGCTACTACCGCAAATTTAATTAAAATAAATTATTATTAAGATAAGAGCTTTAACCTTAGCTAACCCTCTCTTCCATTAATCGAGTGGGTTTTTTTAATGGTGTAATATACTTCTAGCATTTACTATTATTTTGGAAGACTCAAAACTTAATCCTGAGGAAAATAATTCAATCGAAAAGGGCCCAAATTTGACTGAAGACAATACAGATCTTAATGAAGAGAATAAAAAAGAAGAGAATGTTAAGGCATTTAAAGAATTTCTAGAGACAGCGAGTAATCAAGATTCTTTAGAAGAAAAAGTAAAGCTTGATTCCGATAAACAAAAAATAAAAAAAGATGACTCACTTTTTATGAGAATTCTTAATAAAGGATTTGATGGCATTTCTACTAATCCAAACCATAAAATGTTGGCATTATTAATAATCCTTTTAATTAATTTGTCTGTATTTCTAGCGATCGGTAATATTGGTAAAGCGTTTTTAAGAAATGCAGGAATATTGGGTTAGAAATTATTTATTTCTTTTTGTATGTTCATCTTTACAATTTTGACTCTTAAAATGAAACTGTGATATTTTCTTTTTAAATTAATTTCTAAAAAAAATTTGGATAATAAAGAGCCTGAAAATCCAGTTATTTATCTTTCTAATTTGGTTAAAAAGTTAGATGTAAAGAATAGAAATGGTTTATTAGCTTTAGCAATATTAAATATTTTAGTAATTCTTTTATTTAAATTTTATTTGAAAGGGACTGGATTATTATCTTGAATTTATCTACTAGTAGTTTTATTCAGCATTCTCAAATTGCTTTGCTAATCTAAATGCCTTCTTAATTATTAGAAAGCCACCATATGCTCCTGCAATTAAAGGTAATACTATTAAAGGATTAGGGGAATATTCTGAATAACTTTTTGCTCCATCAACATATTTATATCCTGAACATTTAAGAAAGAGAAAGCTAAAAAATGTGATACTCCATCCTATGATTGATAAAAAACCACCTTTTTTATCTCCTTCATAGAATCTGTCTAAGCCTAAGCCCCATCCACCTATTAAAAATATTCCTCTAACGAGTGAGTTTTTTTCTTGATTCCTAAGCATAATAAAAAATTGTTCACTATGAACATAACCTATTCTTGTTTGACATGCGAGATGTCTTTATTAATTAATCTTTAAGATAAATATTTTTTATAGATTTACTCTAAAAATCACTAAGAATATTAGTCAGTCTTTTAAATTAATTATTTGATAATTTATCTGGACTCAATAAAGAAATTGAAGGCCTTATATAAATAAAAATAGACCCATAAATATCCTGCATAATTCTCATTTCTTCGTCTAAATATATAATTGAGACCTGACAATTTGGTGATTCTTTATTCCAAGGTAACTTATTCCATACTTCTTTTACTGGATACCATCTATCCATCAATAATTTACTAAAGAATGGAATCTTATTAAGTCCATCAACTTTGGAAACTTTTGTCTTTTGTAAGTTCATATCAAGCAAATTATTTTTTAAAACCAAATCATTTGCTAGGGTTATTACTCTTCCACCAAAAGTAGGTAAAAGTTTGAACCAACCTAATATGGGAATTGTTGTAAGCCCAAATATTATAGTGTCAAAGGTGGATGTGAATTCTTTTTTATCAAAATCAATCTTTTGAGCAATTCTCCCAATAGTAGATATTCCAAAGGACCCAACTTGCAATTGATGCAATTTAAAAAAAAGATTACTTTTAAATTCATCATTTAATGCCTTTTCAATAGCAAGGAAGAAAGGAGAACTACGGAATAATTCAACATTAGAAAAAATCAATTCCCATTCCCCAGACAATGATTGTTCTGATATTTCGAAATTAAAACTTTTAAGAGATTCAATCAAATCCTCAATTTCATTTGCTTTTTCCTCATAAATAGGTGCAACTAATTTATTTAGTCGTTGCCCTCTATCTGTAACAGCAGCTATCTTATATATATTTGTTTTTATTTCTTCAATTTCTCTCATAACTCCAATAGAAGAATACTCATTAATCTTAGGAATTTAATTTGAATTTGATGACAATTTTAATAATGCTGGTAAAAAAAATTCAATTAATATTCTCCCCACCTTTTACCAATATCAAAACCCCATGCAGAGGTTAATCTAATTACCTCATCATGATTCTTGCATTTTGAAAGGGATAACTTTTTACTTGGATTATTTTTAATAAGCTCAGCAATTTGATTAAGTTGTTCTATCTTTTTTAAAAAATTACTTAGATCTTTATGTGACATTTATCTAGGAACTGAATTTCTGATCATAAGTGAATATGTAGTAAAGAATCCAAGCAACTCCGATAATCAGAATTGCAATCATTATATTTACTGACCAAACAACTTCTATCATTTTTTGTTTTTATTTAATTTAAATATATCCAAAATATATATTTAATTAACCATTAATAATTCAAATCTCAGATAATACATTACTATTTTTAAACGTTTAAAATGGTTTTAAATACTATTAAAATTATGGGAGAAGCTAAGAGAAGAGAAGAGTTAGGCTTGCCGCCTAGAGAAAAGAAAAAGGAAAAAACATCGAAAAATAAATTTAATGAAATATTGAGTAAATATCCATATTTACCATTTATTTTAGGTTTTTCATTATTAGCAATATTGATTACTGACTTAGTGAACTACTACAAATAGTCATAAAAAAGGATTCAATTTTTGAAGAAAAGATTATTTTCGCAATTGCGAAATTATTTTTCCATAATAAAAATTTATGAAACCTTTTAATACCTCATGTGCCTTAATTTTAGGCTCACTATCTTTGTTTCCAATATTTACTGCTAATGCAGGTGGCTGCAGTTCTCATACAGAGAAGAAGGCAGAAATTGAATGCTTGTCTGATGATAAAAAATGTATAGATGCGAAAGAAAATGAATTACTATATAAAGTTGAGGCTTAAATTTTTGATAATCTTGGAATTGCTTTAGTACAGGCATTAGTCTTCTTTGTTGTTTTTGGTTTTATTTTTTCAATCTTTATTCTCAGAAAAAAAACAAAAATTCAAAATTAAATCCTAAACAAACAAAGATTTCCGACACAAAATAATCAATTAAAAAAGAGTCTAATAAAGGTTTATTTAATAGAAAATCAAAACCTGTTGAGGAGAATTAACCAGTAAAAAAAAGGGATTATTTGTGAGGGAAAAAGAAGTTATTAAAGAAGAGATTAAACCAAAGAAGAAAGGTTGCTTTAAATAGATATAGCTATTAGAAATCTATTTTGATATCTTTTATACAAAAAATATTTTTAGTAACTTTATAATTAATTTAAGTTAATACTAAAAATGAATCATAGAGAAATCACAAAAAAATATAGTGAGTTACTCAATAAGGCTGAATTTGCTACTGGCCGTAAGGAAGTTGTTGGGCTTTTAAAAAAAGCTGCTAAATTGAAATCTCAGATAGAAATCAATTATTAGATATAGAAATTTGTATAATTCTAAATGTAAAAAATTTTTTTAAATAAGTTTTTACATGAGATAATCTGCATATATTATTTTTCTTATGAATAAAAAAGGTTATACAACCGAAAGCGGTGGTAGACAGAATGGTTTTGCAATAGAGCCAGAAATTAATCCCATATCAGAAGGCGAATCAAAGAAATCTATATTTTTATTTATTGGAATATTATTACCTTTTTTAATAGGCGGTTTTTATTACTTAAGGACTCTAAATATCTTTTGATTTTCTACAAACCATTTTTAGCAATATATTCTTCTGAACTAACAATATCTTGAATTAAGCTCTCTGATGAAGGGTTAAATCCATTTTGCTCTAAAAAAGACTTAACCTTTTCAAATTTCTGTTGAATTTTTTTTGTATATGGAGTTGTCATCAAATAATCATCTTTTTCTGTTGAGTAGTTCATTTGATTAACTAATTGCTTTTACACTAACAATTTTGCAAAATATCCAATTGGTAATGAAGTTATAAATATTACATAAATAATTTAATAGTAATAAATACTTATAAGATGTTTTTCTGTGATCAGCATGTTTGATTTTTTAAAGAGTGCTTATAGTAACAAGTTCCATTAAATCTCTCGACTGGAGATATTTCTGAAATACTTCAGAATAAAATGCTTTTTTAGCAGCAAATTTTGATTCGAATTCTATTACTAATCCAAGCTGCCCTCCATCCCATTCATTTGAGGTTGATTCTTGGATTAAATCTCTTTTTACTATTACTCCTCCCACAGATTTAATCCATGGCAAAACTGTTCTTATATATTCCAGAAATAATTCAGCATTTGGGATTGAAATTTTCTTTAGCCAATAGCTCTTTGTCATCAAATCAACATATTCTGGGTAGAATATAGCATATGGAGGTGAGTATTTATCCTTAGCTTTATACTTGGCGTTTATTAAATGGAATTCGAAGATCAATTATTAAATTTGATTCTTTATATCTAAAAAGTGCAGATAAGATTTGTGTTATGAATGAGATTAGTAATTAAAAAAAGGGTGGTTAGAAACAACTTTCTTAACTATAAATACATTTAATCTACAGACTTGATGAAGGTACTTTATTTACTTTAAGAAAAATAAAATCATCGACTTGATTCAAGAATTTTAAGCAATTTATTAAAATCTTTTAGAAATATAAATTAATTATTTATCCAAATAGACTTTAAAAAGAAATAAATTGGAAAATATTTAAAAGATTCTTTAGGTATTTCATAACTTAAGAATTTTAGTGCATCTTCTAACCAGTAACCAATATCAAATCCTAAAAGAATTTTTTCTACAATAAACCAAAATTCTTTATCAAATATAATTCTGAAGTTTAAGTAAATATATTCCCAATGAAAGGTATTCCAATATTGGGTTAAAAATGAGGATAAAATAAGCCAAAATGATATAAATAGAAAACTTTTAAGAAATTTATAAAATTTTTTCATGTATCAGCAACTCTTTCATGAAATTTCTATTATCACTAATTATTATTTGGATCAAATTTTATTTCCATCAAATATATCCAAAAAGATATAAAAATATAGAGAAAAATATTAAATTTTTGTGGAATTAATAATCTATTCTTCTTTTTTTAGATTCTGTGCTTTTAAATTTTTATTCTTAAGAAAAAATCCTAAAAACAGAAAAGCAAAATATATTAGTAAACTTGTGCCAAAAATTAAAACTATCTTTGAAATATCCATAAATGATTTTTTTTAATATAAATTACAGCATTTTTTGCGAAGTTTTATCTATGGTAATGATTTTTCATTTATCACGATAACTTGCTGCAATAATTAAGCTAATAAATATTATTTAAATCATATGCAAGTAGCTTTTGCCTGGAGTCTTTGTCTATCAGTTGGTGTTGTTTTATTATCTATTATTCCATTAACTTTAGGGAGAGTTAAAGCAGGATATTCTATTGAAAATATGTCTGCTCCAAGGGCCTTATTCGACGAATTACCTTCTTTTGGTAAAAGAGCAGTTTGGTGTCATCAAAATTGTTGGGAAAGTATTTCCCTACATGCTCCGGCATGTCTTCTTTGTTTGATTACTTTAACTGACTCTAATATTTCAATAATTGCAGCATTGATCCATCCTATTTTCCGTTTTTTATATATTGGTGCCTATATATTTAATATCCCAACAGCTAGAGGTTTAATGTGGGCCTCAGGGATTTTTACTACACTTTTGCTGTACAAAGAGGGCTTAACACAATTGTTGTAGAGTGTTTAAAGAATAAACTTTTCTATATCTTTCAATTGATATTCATTGATTAGTTTTACTTTATTTGATTTTGCTAGTTGATGGGCAGACTTTGTAAAGCCAGATTTTGAGACTATTATTGCATGTGTACCTTTCCAAAATAATTTACCAGCTGAAATTTCCTGCACTGCTTTATTTCCAATAGCTTTTTCATGATCTTTGCATTGAATACATATTCTTAAATCATTTATTGACGCAATTAAGTCAACCCCTTGATCTCCAGTATTAGGGGTTTCTTTAACTTCCCAGCCATATTGTTTGAGGATTTTCATGCAATGATTTTCAAATTTAATACCTTTTTTATAGCTTTCGTTAATTTTTTTTGAATAATCATTTTCTATTAGGTTTAGGCATGATTTCTCTATTTGACTTGCTATGAATACAAACCAATCTTCATTTTCAAGATTTCTAATGGATCCAATTATCTCATCATCAATAGTAGGATTCTCATCACAATAAGATCTCCACTTTTCGAAAAATAATTCCATACTTCCAAATTTTTTTAAAATTATTTTTTCCCAAAAGTATGGTATACCCTCTTTAAATCGCTTGGAACCATTATATATATTGATCTCTATAGCTTTCTCATCAAGAGGTGGATTGCCAATCCATTTTTTATAATCCTCGTTACCGTAAGCATCTATTTCCCTTAATCTAATCCTTTCCTCTAATAAATTGTATTTGTTTTCTTCTATTAAATTATTAATTGTTTGAATAAAGAAATTTGAATTTAAGGCATTATTTAATCTAAACCTTTTCTTTTTAATTTGACAATCCCTTGCAATTATAAAAATTAAAAAAATGATAAAAATAATTAAAATAAAAAAAAATTTCATTAAAGATTTTTATTCTCGATCTAAAAAGTTTTTGTTTTTCTTATAACAAAATTATTTTTTGTTATTACTGAAGATTCATTTACTTCAAAACCATTAATTGCTGATATTTCTCCTTTTATACCCTCTAATGTTAATTGCTCGATAATGCCTTTTATTACTTCATCTTCGACCAATTTTCTATCAATCCTTTCAGGTGTGATGTCTGTCAGCCATTTTGAGGTCTTTTTTTTAACAACCTCTGTAGGATTTGTTATTTTTAAGTAGATAGCCATTTTTTAAGTCTTTCAGTTGAATTATAAGCATTAAATCTTCCTAACTTTTATTATTGTCATTACTTTCCCACTCAAGAAATTGAAAAACAAAAATTGAAAAGATAGAGAAAAACACTATAAACAATCCTAACCAGCCTATGAATTTGTGCTCTGTAAAAAGATTTGTAAGCATTGATTTTTCTTGATATCTTGATTCCATTTCATATTGGTAAGAGTCAATAACTTGAAATATATTCATAATTAATAATTTAATAAATCGTTCAAGTAGCGAATAATAATTTCAACCGTTTAATTTATTAAAGGCTTCAGATAGGAAATCTGGTCTTTTTCTTATTATAGAAAAATTCAGTTTATTTATTAAGACTAAATTGACTTCAGCAATGGTTAAGATTTCATTTTCCTTGCTAAGAAATTTTGAAATTACATTTATCCTAGGACTTTTTTCAATATTGAATTCACTCTCGAGTGTTATTTTTTCACCAAGAAATAATGGAGATTTATATTTTATTGAAGTATTGATTAAAGGTAAATCTAAGCCTTTTTTAGTTAGTTCGAAATAACTTATACCTACTTCTAAAAGTGCATTTATTCGGCTTTCTTCAAGCCAATTAAAATATGTACCGTGCCACATTACTCCTGCATGGTCTGCATGTTGAGGTAAAACAATTTTTTCTATTTTCCAAGATGGTTTTGAGTTCATTTTTTATTTAAAAAATATTTTTAATCAATGAAAAAAAAGCTAATTCTGATATCGTAGATTATTATTCTTTATTAATATAAGAATCACCAAAACTATATTTATAAATTTATGTTTAATCGTAATAATAGGGGTAGAAAAATGAAGAAGATTTTTCAATGGGAAGAATATTTAAATTGGAAAAAAATGACAAAAGACCAGAAATTAAATTTCAAGAGGGCCTGCTTATTCCCATTTCTCGTTTATATAGTTTATGTTTTTCTTAATCAGTACTCCTTAGCAATTCTTTTATTAGTAGGTCTTTATTTTTTAATTAGATTCAAAAATAGAAATAAGTTGGGCAGATGAATATTTTTCACCTTGATTTATTTAGATTTGTTTTGAAAAAATCATTTTTTTCTAAATAACTTTATTGGCATAAGAGGATAGTATTAGATAAATTATTTTTATGAAAAGAATTATTTTGTTTTTATTTGTATTAGTTTTTTCAATATTTTCTAATACGAATAATTTATTAGCAAAAGAAATTGGAAATAACATTAAAGATGATATTTCTAATGAAATTGAAGTCATTAAGCCTGATAATAATAAAAAAATTAATATTTCTAATTCTTCTGCAGAAGATATATTTGGTGATGAACAAACATTTCCATTCGTTGCAGGTTTAGGAAAAAATGCAGCCCATTGACTTCAAAGTTCTTTATGATGTAAAAAAACTTTTTTTCTTACTAATGAAAGGTCTTAGGGTTCTAGAGCTTTCTGAAGCACTTAATATTGATAGTTCTGATTTATTAGCCGTATGTGCAATTTTAAAATTTAAAGCATCTTCTAGATTAAGTATGCTTTCATTTGAAGAATGCAAAAAAATTACTAATTATTATGAAAATAATAATTAGATTTTTTCTTATAAAAATATTTCTTGTTATTTAATCTCTTTAATCATTGATACTAAAGTTGAATGAATCTCTTCTTCAGATATTTCATTTTTAAAATTTATAATTGCTGATTGCCCATCGTATTTGATTTTAATATAAATGTTATTAATTTCTTCCATATGAGCATTCTCAAAGTTTGATATCTTCCCATAATGAATAAGATATTTGTGAACCGAATCAAGATGATCATTGTTCATATGATCACAAACTCTTTTACTTGTTTCTTTACTAATTATTTTCATTTGGAGAATGAATTTATTTTAAGTTAATGTATTTTTCTCATTATTCAAAGTTTTAATCATTTTATTTATTAAATTTTTAACTTCATTTTTATCAACAGCTCTAACCAAATTGTTTCGTAAATTTGAAGCACCTTTAAAATCTTTGCATGTCCAAGAAATATGTTTCCTAGCTATTAACAAGCCGTGATCTCCTTTTTCTTTGATTAACTCATCAAGATGCTCAATAATTAAATATAGTTTTTGCTCTAGGTTTGGTTCTTTGAAATTTTTAATTTGTCTAATTGCATAATCTATTTCTCCTAATTTCCATGGGGATCCTAAAATCCCTCGTCCAATCATTACACCATCAGCATTTGTTTTTTTTAAGCAATTAATAGCATCTTCTGGATTTTTGATATCTCCATTAGCAATTACTGGAATTTCCAATAAATTCTTAAGTCGTCCGATCATTTCCCAATCTGACTTACCTGAAAATCCCTGCTTTCTAGTTCTTCCATGTAGTGTGATCATCGTTGCTCCTGCATCTTGAAGCTTAAATAAAAAATCCTCTATATTTTCTTCTTTACTATCCCATCCGAGCCGTGTTTTTACTGTTACCGGGATTTTGACAGCCTTTACTACTTTTTTTACTAATTCTATTGCTAGTTTACGATCTTTAATTAAAGCACTGCCTCCTCCTTTCTTTGCAATCTTTTTTACTGGACATCCCATATTTATATCAATTAAAAAAGCTCCAAAGTCTTCAGCTTGTTTTGCAGCTTCGGAAACAGCATGTGGTCTATTATCAAATATTTGTACTCCTACTGGACCTTCTTCTAAAACTATTTGATTGAGTTTTTTTGTGCCAAATCCTTTTTTAAGACTTGTAGCATTTATCATTTCTGTAAAAAGTAAAGAGTTAGGTGCCCATTTACGAACAAGTCGCCTAAAAATGTTATCTGTAACGCCTGCTAGAGGCGATAGCATTACCTTACTTTTAATTATCCTGGTAATACCTTTTCCTTTTAGCTTTATATTTGAAGACATATAATTTTAGATTTATAATATCTTAATTTAATATAAATTCTGTTAAAGAGTTGACTTTATATTTATGACTTTATTTATTTAAATTTTAATAAGTGCATTTATTTAAATAAACCTAATTCATTACTTTTTTTGCTAGTTTATATTTAATTCATATTCTAAAAAAGGAAATTATTACTTGTTTAATTTAATATATATTATCCTTCCAATAATCATTTTTATTGTTCCAATAAATGTAAAAGCAATCCAAGTTAATTTGGATTTATCAAGTGCTCAGACATCCGTAGGTAAAAGATTTGCTAATGTTTATTGTGATGCTAAAAGAGAAGGATTAGATTCTGAATTTGCTAGTGAATATGCTTTAAATAATACATATTTAAAATTTGCAGCTTTTCCAGATGATGATGAATATTTGGACAATCTGTGGGAATTTACTCATAACAATATAATAAATAATTGTGGAGAATTTGTAGATATAAATGATTTAAAAGAATTAGAAATATTTTTTAAAGAGGAGGGCGTAATTGCATCAAATAGAGATCTTTATTTACCAACTTTTGAGAATAATTAGATTTAATATTAAACATGTACTAAAATATAATGAGAATGTAAAAAATAATGAAACTATTTGGTTTAAATTCACCAGAAATATTCATAATTTTAATTGTTTTGCTCTCAATTTTAGGTCCGCAAAGAATTGAAAAAGGTTTATTATTATTAAAAAAATTACTAAAATTCCTTTTAAGTGAAGAAGAAACAAAAGAAGCAGAGGCAAAATTAGAGGAACCAGAAAAAGATGAAGTTAAAGAAGAAACAAAAGAAGCAGAGGCAAAATTAGAGGAACCAGAAAAAGATGAAGTTAAAGAAGAAACAAAAGAAGCAGAGGCAAAATTAGAGGAACCCAAAAAAAGTGAAGTTAAAGAAGAAACAAAAGAAGAAGAGGCAAAATTAGA